>JAHJKL010000026.1 GCA_018822365.1 Candidatus Margulisiibacteriota bacterium | reverse complement strand
GTTCTTTTTAAGCCAATTTCCGATAGCATAGCGGTAAAAATCGACCCCTGGTTTAACAGAAGTATCGCGGTTATTTGGATCAAGCAGCTTGGTTGTATTGTTCATAGCGCATCCGCATAGAAGGGCCAGGCAGAGCCCGGCAGCCATCACCTTTCTCATTTCCTCGATTATAGCACGCTGAAATAACTTTAAATAAATTTCCAGTAAAAGTTAACGATATATATACGGAAGAGGTTTATTTATGGACATCAACAATGTTTCAAATAAATTAAATGGTCTGCAAAACCGGGTAGCCAAAGCCATTGGCCAATCTACCCAGGAGCAGAATGCTTCGTCTTTGCTCGATACCGAACATACGCTAAACACCGGCTTCGCTCTTTCCGCCATGATCCTTCATATGATCAAAGAAGCCGAGAAAGAAATGACCGGGATCGGCCGGACCGTTGACGCCATCGTCTAATGATGATGGTGGCCTAACTCTCCTTCTCCCCTTTCCATCACGCAAAATAAATCATCACCGCACGAATGGCATTCGGTCTGAAAGGTCGAATGCCCGATCGCGTATTTATCTTTCAACAGATGCTCCACCTCATGAATGATCCAAGGGGCTTTTTTGGCCAGCTTCGGCTCGATTTCAAGATGGGCGGAGATCGCATTTAAACCGGAAGAGATCGTCCAGACATGAAGATCATGCAACCCTTTGATCCCTTTGATCCGCTTGATATCATCTGCCACCGCGTGCGGATCTATCCCTTTTGGAGCCCCTTCCAGTAAAATGTTGACCGCATCAAACACCAGCCTGATCGCCCCGTAAAGTACAACCAGCGCGATCGCGATCCCCAGGACCGGGTCGACCAGAGACCAGCCGGTAAAGGCGATCACCACCCCTCCCGCAACTACCGCCACCGAAGAAAGAGCGTCTGAAATAACGTGGAGAAGCGCCCCCCGGACATTTAAATTCTGGTGGGAACCGGCCAGAATGAAGGCCGAAACAATGTTCGCCACCAGCCCGATCACCGCGACAATCATCATCAAGGCGCTGTTGACTGGCTCGGGATTGGCAAAGCGGCCAATGGCCTGATAGAAAATATAGCCGGCCAGCAAGATCAGCAGTGTCCCGTTGAAAAAAGCGGAGAGAATCTCTACCCTGTGGTAGCCAAAGGTCCGTTCTTTATCGGCTGGTCTAAGCGCCAGGAACGCGGCCAAAAGCGAAAATAACAGGACCAGCGCGTCGGTCAACATGTGTCCGGCATCGGAAATCAAGGCAAGACTATTGGCAAAGTACCCACCAACAAACTCTGCGACCATGATCGTCAAGGTGATAATAAGGGCGATCATCAGCTTCCTGGAATTATTCATAGGGTTATTTTAAAGCAATTTGGCGCTGGCGTGAAGGGGCCCTTTCCTTGACTTTCCCTTCACGAGGGGTATAATTTCTTAGTAATATGAAAAGATTATTGATATTTTTTGCCGCGGCTATATTACTTATTGGCGCGGCAACCGCGGATGTTTCTTCCAACCTCGGCCTAGAGCTCCCAACGATTGAGCTACCAGCCTTGGACGGCAAACTGACCTCCCTCCAAGACAATGAAAAAACCGTTCTGGTCTTTTTTACCAGTTGGAGCAAATCGAGCCAAAGCAACCTTGCTTACCTGCAAAGCCTCCGGGAAAAAGAAAACTTAATTAATATTGTCGGGATTTCCTTTGATAAAAAAGCAAAAACTGTTCAGGATTTTGTCGCGGAAAATAAAATCTCCTTTCCGATCCTGATTGACAAAAAACTTACTTCGATCAACAAACTGAAACTGCTGGTTATCCCCACAACTTTTTGCATTAATTCCAGCGGAGTGATCGAAAAGATCTTTGTCGACTACGATGACAATGTTAAAAAGGCGCTGGCTGAATGGCTGAAATCCTAGTCGCTGACGACCAGGAGAGTATGCGGCATATCATTTCAGATCTGCTCAAACGAGCCGGCCACTCGGTCAAGAGCACTGAAGACGGCATCCAGGCGCTGGAAGCGCTCAAAATCTCCCCTTTTAACCTGGTGGTGGCCGATGTCAACATGCCGGGCATGGATGGCTTGGAATTTCTCCGCCACGTCCGGCTCAACTACCCCGCAACCAAGGTTGTCTTTATTACCGGAATGGAAGAAGAAACAATTAAAACGGGAACTGAAGGTTTTCACCTTGATGGACTGATCTTAAAGCCTTTTAAAGAGGAAAACGCGCTAGCGGCAATCAACGAGGCGCTGGCGGCTCATTCGTAGCGCAGGGCGATGACCGGATCAAGCCTCGCCGCTCTGACCGCCGGATAGACCCCGAAAAAGATCCCCACAACCGCTGAAACAACGGTCGCTAAAATTACCGCCCACCAGGCAATGACCAGCGTCCCTTTGATAAAGAACATTATCAGGAATGCCCCGGCCAAACCTAAAATAATCCCCAACATACCGCCAAACAGACTGATCATCATTGATTCAACCAAAAACTGCAGAATAATGTCCCGGCTTTTGGCGCCGATCGCCTTGCGGACCCCGATCTCACGGACCCTCTCGTTGACCGCGACCAGCATAATGTTCATGATCCCGATCCCGCCAACTAAAAGAGAAATCGCCGCGATACCCGAAACAAAACCGGTTAAGACCGCCAAAATGTTGTTGACAATATCAAGGATCCCTTTTTGGGTAATAAAGCGAAAATCATCGTTCCCAAGACGGCGCTCCATTAAAGCCTGGACCTTGGCTTTAACCTCGTCCATTTTGGAGATCTCTTTTGGAAAGATATTCATTCTCATGATATTGCTGGTCCCCATCATATTTTGCGCAGTGGTGACCGGAATGATCACCCTGGCGTCCATATCAAAAACCCCAATGCTCCCTTTGGCTTCCGCCACACCAATGATCAGGTAATTGCTCCCCCTGATCTTGATCTTTTCTCCCAAAGCGGAACTCCCGCCAAATATCTCGTTGGCAATTTTAGGCCCGATCACCGCGACTTTTTTGCGCGATTCAACCTCGGCCTCGTTAAAAAAGCGGCCGTAAGAAATCCCCCAACCCATTAAAGCCATATTGTTGGCGGTTGTCCCAATGACCACCGGGGCTTTATATTTTTTCTTGCCGTAATAAATATCACCGCTCCCAGGATTTAAGGCGACAATGTCTTTAACCTCGGGGATCCGGGACTTGATCAAGTTAATATCAGCATAAACAAACTTCGGGTTTGGCGGGACCGAATTATCCTTTCCGGCAACCATGATAAACGAATCGTAGCCGGCGCCGAGGCTCTGGACCTGGTCGGTCACATACTTCTTTGCCCCTTCTCCGATCGTCACCAGCGTGATCACCGAAAATATCCCGATGATCACCCCAAGCATCGTCAGCGTGCTTCGCACTTTGTTTAACAAGAGCGCCCGCCACGCCTGCTTCATGCTCTCCCAAAGAAAAAAGATCATACCTCAAACCTCAACGCGTCTACCGGATCAAGCCTGGCGGCCCGCATCGCCGGATAAACCCCAAAGAACAGGCCAACGATCAGAGCGACAAAACAAGCAATTGCCGCGGCATTGTAGGCAATGACCGCTTCTAATTTTAAGGCGCTCATTATCCCCCAGGAAGCCAGGGTCCCGATAGAAATCCCCAAAACTGCTCCACTTATAGTGATCAAAATCGACTCCATGACAAACTGCAGAAAAATATCCCGCCGCTTGGCGCCGATCGCCTTGCGGATCCCGATCTCGCGGGTCCGCTCGGTCACCGCCACCAGCATGATGTTCATGATCCCGATCCCGCCGACAAGCAGAGAGATTGCCGCAATTGCGCTAACGATCCCGGTCAGGGCATTAAGAATATTATTGGTGATGTCGATCAGCCCGGCCTGGGTATGCATATGAAAATCGATCTTGCGGTGCCGGGCAAAAAGCAGTTTTTCTATCTCGCTCATGACTTCCGGCACATCTTTATCATCATAGGTTGTAACCATCATCTCCCAGATCTTTTTGACCCCCAAAGTCAATTCCGCCAGCGATGATGGGATCAAGACCATATCGTCCATGTCATAGCTAAGCATCGCCCCTTTTTCCTCAAGCACCCCGATCACAAGGTAGCCAATCCCGTTGATCTTGATCTTCTCGCCGATCGGAGAAAAATTTCCAAATAAATTACGGACCACGGTTTTACCGATCACCACCACTCTCTTTCGGCCATTATCTTCGGCCAAAGAAAAGAATCGCCCTTCAACTGCTTTCTGCTTGTATGCCAACGGGTAATCCTGGGAAACCCCCAGGGTATAACCGGGCGTATACTCTTTCTTTCCGTATTTGATCCTTCCACGGCCGACCAATTCCGGCATTACGTATTGGATCTTTTTCACTTTATCTCTGATCGCGATCATATCCTCGTAAGTTAAGGTAAGTTCCGGAATGCTGGTACCTGACCCTTCGCCGGGCTGAATGGTAATACTGTTGGACCCAACACCCCAACCGCTGATCTGGTTCAAAACATAGCTCTTGGCCCCCTCTCCCATCGAGACCAGAGTAATGACCGCCGCTACCCCAATAACCACTCCCATGGTCGTTAAAATTGTCCTAAGTTTGTTGGCAAGAAGAGATTGCGAGGCTAATTTAAGGGGCTCAACAAGATTGATCATCGAACTTTTTCGTCAGCCACGACCAGTCCGTCTTTTAACCGGACGATCCTTTTGCTAAAATTTGCGATATCCTGATCGTGAGTAACCATAATGAGGGTAATCCCTTTTTTATTCAGCTCGGTAAAAAGATGGATGATCTCGGCCCCGCTTTTTGAATCTAAATTACCGGTCGGTTCATCGGCCATGATAATTGATGGATTGTTGGCCAGGGCTCGGGCGATCGCTACCCGCTGGCTTTGCCCGCCAGACATTTCCGAAGGCCGGTGGTAGGCGCGATCTTTTAAATCGACCAGGGCAAGCAATTCCAGCGCCCGCGCCCGACGCTCTTCCGGTTTGAGCCCGGCATAGATCAGGGGCAACTCGACGTTTTCAACCGCGCTCAATTTGGGCAGGAGATTGAAGGTCTGAAAAACAAACCCAACTTTTTTATTGCGGATATCGGCCAGGCTGTTATCGTCCAACTCATCGATATCAACGTCATCTAACAGCACATGTCCGGTGGTTGGGCGGTCCAAACAACCGACAATGTGCATCATCGTCGACTTGCCGCAGCCCGATGGTCCCATGATCGAGAGAAATTCTCCCTTGGTCACAATCAAGCTAATTCCCTGGAGCGCTTTGACCTCGACCTTCCCCATCAAATAGGTTTTGGTAACGTCTTTTATCGTAACAACATGTTTATCGCTCAACTTTGACCCTGCCCTTGTTCTTTAGCTTGGCTACATTGGAGACCGCGACCTGCTCGCCGGGTATAACCCCGCTTAGCGCTTCAACGCTGGTATACGAACGAAGGCCGATCTCGATCCGTTTTTCATACGCCCGGTTGTTCTTGATCGTAAACACATATTGGCCGTCATCCTTGCTGATCAACGCTTCGCGCGGCACCACAACCGCCGACTCTTTCGCTTTGGTCACGATTTCCACGTTCACAGTCATGTTCGCTTTCAATTCGCTCCTCCCATTGAGGAATTTTATCTTGCTTGGAAAAACATAGGACTCTTCGTCCATTTTCACCCTGCCGCCAACCTTGCGCAATTCCGCCAGAGGGGCGATCCAGTAGAGCTCGCCAAGGAATTTTTTATCAGAATAAACATCGGACGTGATCGCGACCTTGTCGCCGACTTTTACATTGGCAATATCAATTTCGTCGATCTGGGCCTCGACCCAGGCATCATCATAATTAACAACCACGATTGCCGGCTGTCCGGGAATTACCGTTTCTCCTTCACGGTAATCGATCTTTGCGACTACCCCATTATTAGGGGCGATTATCCGGGAAGCGTCAAACATAGTTTTAGAGGCATCATAGGCTTGCTTGCTGGCCGCTCCATCCTTATACAACTGCTGCATCCGCTCAAAGTCGTTCCGCGCCTGCTCGAAGCTGTCAAACTCGGCTAACAGCTGGCCTTTTCGGACATAAGTGCCTTCTTTCACCTTTAAACTGGAAACTTTCCCGCCGATCTTGGTCCCCAACTCATAGATCGGAGCATCAACCGTCCCGCTGGCCGCGACAATTTCTTCAATCGCACCCTGGGTGACCGGCGATGCTTTGACCGTTACCAGGTCCCGATTTAACCAATTGACCGTAATCCTCCAGCCGATCAAAACAATGATCACCCCGACAATTACCCATATCCAATTCTTTTTGATTTTCATAGCACTACCTCTTTTCCAATGACTTTATTTAATTTCGCTTTGGCTGTCTCCAGGTCAAAAAGGGACTGGAGATAATTTATCCGCGCCTGCGTTAAAGAAACCTGGGCATCTAAAACCTCAATATTGGTCCCGGCACCGGAGGCAAAGCGGGATGTCATTACTTTTTGGTTTTCTTCGGCGGAAGCGACCGCTTTCTTGGCCGAGGCGATAGTTTCCGAAGCGCTCTTGAGCGTCAAATAAACATCTCTAACCTCCAGAGCAACCCCGTTGCGAACCTGCTCTTCAGCCTCTTTTTGCGCCTCAAGATTGGCTACCGCCTCTTTAATCCGATTCTCCCGACCCAGCCCATCAAATATAGTCCAGGAGGCTGCCCCAATCACCGACCAGGAATTGGTTGAAGAGCCATATCCCGGATACTCGGTTACCCGGTTCCCTGTCTGGGCAGATAAAAGAAGGGTTGGTAAATATTCCAACTGGGAAACGCGGAGAGACTCCCTGGCAATATTTTCGTTAAATAAATAGATCCGCCAATCAGGCCGGTTCTCCAGGGCAAGCCGAAAAACCTCTTTATATTCAGGTAGATTTGAGAAAGTTCCGGTAAAACCTTCGTCCTTGAGGTCAACTGGCTGCTCCAGATCCCGGCCTAACGAATTATTAAAAGCATCTTTGGCTAATTCCAGGGCATTTTTCGCTTTGGTCAAACCGACTTCGCTGTTGGCCAGCTGGACCTCCCCCCGCAATTGGTCAGCCCGGGTTGACACCCCGGCCGCGAGCATCATTTTGATCTGGTTCAAATGCGATTCGGCCATTTCATTCGATTCTTTAGATAATTCAACATATTTGATCGCCTTTAACACCCCAAAATAATTTTGGGTAACATTGAACGCCACTTCAAGTTGGGCCATTTTGTATTCTTCCTGAGCCAGATCGACAATATTCCTGGCAATGTTGTAACCGGGCCAGAGAGCTGCGACAAAAAGCGGCTGGGTCAATGAGGCTCCCCACCCCTTGGCGGTGACGGTCGCGTCCGTCCCGGTGGTAAAGTCCTGGGTGACTGCCCCCTGGGAAGTGGCAACCGTCACCTGCATGACTGAAGGATCAGAGTATGATTTGCCATAATTCGCGTCAAGTTTAACAGTTGGGAGGAACGCGCCGACCGCCTGCGCAAGCTTGGCGTTAGCGGCTGAAAGCTTTTTATGCGCCGCTAAAACAGCCGGGCTATTGTTCATCGCGAAATCGACGCTTTCTTTGAGGGTCAGCGACTGAGCTTTTGCCATGATCAGCAAGAAGAAAAGGAAGAAGATTGAAGATTTAATAATTATCTTTCTCATAAATATCAACAACTTTTATTGAAGGCAGTTAAATTTTATTATATGAAAACAAAATGTCAACCGGCTACGCCAATTCAGCGCCGTTCAAGGCGCCGCGGTAAAACTGAACATACTTGTCTTTATCTTTTCCGGCCCGGAGCGCCATCGCGTCCCGCGGGTGCTGGTTAAGGATCCCGGTGATCATGTGAGGGATGATGTAACCCCATTCGAGCTTTTCCCGCAGAGGGATAAATTCGGTTTCGATCACTTCCAAAATCGGCTCCAATTTAAACTTGGGGTTCTTTAAAAAAGCGAGCAGGAGCTCCATGGGACAGTTCCCCGCCGCTCTGCCGATCCCAAAGATCGTCGCGTCAAGATAGTTGGCCCCCTTGCGGATCGCCTCGATCGTGTTGCCAAAGCCCAGCTGTTGGTTGTTATGGCAGTGGATCCCGACTTCGATCCCTTTTGGATTGAGATATTTCTTGTAAAGCGCGACCAGAAAATGGATCTGTTCGGAATAAAGAGCGCCGAAGCTATCGACGATGTAAACCGCTTTGACCGGCGCGTCGGCCAATTGTTTGAGGGCTTCTTCCAAATCGGGGACCAGGGCGGTCGAGATCGCCATGATGTTAATGGTCGTCTCGTAGCCCTTGTCGGCGCAGGCTTTAACATGCTGGATCGCTTTATCGACGTCTTTGACATAGCAGGCGACCCGGATCATGTCGACGACGCTCTCTTTTTTCGGCCTGATCGCCTCAAGGTCGACCCGGCCGATATCGATCATGGTGGAAATTTTTGATCTTGATTCGATCCCGTCTATCGCCTTCCTGATATCGGCTTCTTCGCAGAACTTCCATTTGCCGTATTTATCCGGAGAAAAAAACTTTTTATCCGCCTGGTAGCCAACCTCAATGTAGTCGACTCCGGCCAGCGAACAGGCGCGATAGACCGCCCTAACGAATTTGTCTTCAAAATTGCATTCGTTGATCAGGCCGCCGTCACGGATAGTGCAGTCAAGAACTTTTATTTCTGGTCTGTACATGTTGGTATTATAACTTTTTTCGGTTGAAGTTGCCATTGAATTCTTAATCTCTTGAAATTCATGTGACCGAACGAGCGATATAGTTTTATGGCGATAGAGAAACTAAATATCAATGGGAAGCTTTTCCCCCTGAAGGCCGTCAGAAATGCCGGACTGATACAGCCCCATATGGGACCGACCCGCAATCCGTTCATGGAAATTGGCCGCCTGCCGGATAAACGCCGGATCGTCATCAATCAAGCGGAGGGACACACTCCCGGGGTTTTTTCCGGCTGGCTGGTTCCCGCCACCGCGGAAACAAAACGGCTGGCGCCGGGAGAAACGACCAGCGTTATCGTCAAGATCTCCCGTTATGAGCAGGTCGACTTCTGGCACCTTTTTGAGGTCAGCCTGTTGAACCGCCTTGATTTCCTCCAGCCGGATGTTCCAGCCATTTTGCACGAAGGGAAGGTTCCTGTCGTCCATCATTCCAGTATCACCAAAGGGGTCATCTTGCGGGACGCGCCGTTCTTTATTATGTCCCGTCTGGATGGCCAGCCTTTTTCCGAACTGGCCAAAGCCTGGCAAAACAGGCCGCCGCGCCGGGAAGAGCTGGCCAATCTCCTGGCCTCTTTCGCCAGCCTGGCGGTCCTATTGGCCAAAGTGCACGGCGAGAACGGCGAACCGGCCGGGATCATCCACCGGGACATTAAACCGGCCAATCTCATTCATGCCCCCCATTCTCCGGCGCTGATCGATTTTGGTTCGGCCAACTATTTCGGCCCGCTTGCTCCCAAAGTCATCCGGCGCGATTGCGGCACGCCCGGTTTTTTTCCACCGGAGTTTTTAGCGGCCGGGATCAGAGAGGACGACGCCAGGATCGATACTTATGGGTTGGGAGCAACTTTGATCAGCCTGCTTACCGGTTACCGGCCGCTGATGTATCCCGGGGTAAGCGACCCCTGGAAAGGGAAAAAATCGCCGGAGGAAAGAGGCACCCGCTACGCCAAACAGATCTGGGCGTATCGCCACCAAAATGCGGCCCAGCTGGCCAAAGCGAGTAATTTGCCGGGAGAATTAAAGGGGACCCCTCTTGCCGAATACCTTTTCACCCTGGCTCATCCGCTGCGGGGGAGACGACCGGTCCTGATGAGCGAAGTAGCGAATAAGCTGGAAGGTTTCAAAAAGGCATTAGAGGATCAGGGAGAGATTTAACTTATCTTTTTGATCAGCTTTTTCGCCAGCTCCACCGCCCCGACCGCGTCGGAACTGTAAAAGGCGCCGATCTCTTCGGCATAATCGTCGGTCACTACCGCCCCGCCGACCATGATCGGTATATTCAACCCTTCCTTTTTAAGCTCCTTGCCGACCTGCTCCATCTCGACCATCGTCGTCGTCAGGAGAGCGGAAAGACAGATCGCGTTCGGTTTTTCCCGTTTCGCCGTTTCTAGAATTGTTTCCGACGGGACATCTTTTCCCAGGTCGATGACCTCAAAACCATGGTTTTCCAGCATCATTTTAACGATGTTCTTGCCGATGTCGTGGACATCACCCTTGACGGTCGCCAGCAGGACTTTGCCGACTTTGCGGGCCTCCTCTTTAGGGATCCGTTCCTTGCATAGGGCAAACCCCGCTTTCATCGCCTCC
Source organism: Candidatus Margulisiibacteriota bacterium (assembly GCA_018822365.1). Lineage (NCBI taxonomy): Bacteria > Bacillati > Candidatus Margulisiibacteriota > Candidatus Margulisiibacteriota bacterium. The sequence goes on along the minus strand of JAHJKL010000026.1, from coordinate 1,851 downwards.
GCCGAGGCCATGACCTGCGGCAGAAATATCTTTTTGGCCGAGAAGTCTTTGCCGACCTTTTCCATTCCTCTGACCAGAGCCTGATCAATAATCTTTTGCGGCGCTTCACCCTTAGCCAATAACTTGTTCGTCAAATCAACGACGATCTCGTCGTCCCCTTCGATCACCGCCGCTTCGATCCCGCCAAGCGTTTCCGGGTATTGCTTAACCGCGCTTTCCCCCGTGTCCCGTATCCCCTGTCCCATCTCTCCCTTCTCCTCCACCGCCTGCTTAAATTCCTCTAACAACCTTTCCTTCGCCTTCTCTTTCGCCTTTTGCCCCTCCCCATCTCCCGCTTTTGCCTCTATTTTTCTGGCAAACTCGATCGCCTCTTTTATCCCGGGGTCACTGATATCAACAATCCCGGCATCAAGCCCGTTAAGCAGGCAGAGTTTTAAATAGAGATTATTGAGTTTTGAGCGGTTCGGCATGCCGTGCGAGACATTGCTGACCCCAAGGATCGTTCTGACACCGAAATTCCGCTTAACAATAGGGATAGCGGCCAAAGTGTCGAGCGCCCCTTTGATCCCGACGCCGACGGTCATGGCCAGATTATCAATATAGATCTGGTCGCGAGGGATCCCGGCCGCGTCGGTCGCTTTAATAATTTTTTCGGCGATCGCCATTTTCTGCTCAACGGTTTCGGGGATCCCCTGTTCATCAAGGACCAGGCCGATCAGCGCGGCCCCGTATTTCTTGGCCAGCGGAATAACTGTCTTCAGGCTTTCTTCTTTACCATTGACCGAATTGATCAGCCCCCGACCGCAAAAGGTCTTTAGGCCGGCTTCGATCGCCACGGGATTCGGGCTATCGATCGATAATGGTCGCGGGGAAGCGGTAGAAGCAACGATCACTGCCTGCTTCATTGCCGCGACATCGTCGATCCTGGCGACGGAAACATTGACATCAAGCAGAGCGGCCCCATGTTTGGTCTGATTTTCCGCCTCCGCCCTGACGATCTTAAATTTCCCAGACTTGAGCTCCTCCCTAAATATCTTACGCCCGGTCGGATTGATCTTCTCGCCTACGGCTATAAAGCCGTCTGGTTCTATCATCTTCGTCCGGCTGGAAAACCTAACGCCAACATTAGGCATCGCCCCTCTCCCTCTGGGAGAGGGGTTGGGGGTAAGGGCTTCCCTGACCGCTTCAATATGTTTGGGGTTCGTCCCGCAACAGCCGCCGACAATGCCGATGCCAAGATTAAAGGCTTTGGCCAGATGTTTGGCAAATTCTTCCGGGGACATTTTGTAGACCGCTTTGCCGCTTTCGAGTACCGGCATCCCGGCATTCGGCATGATCATGACCGGCAGGTTTGTCACTGCCAACAATCTCTCTGCGACCTTAAGCAGTCCTTCCGGCCCGGCGGAACAATTGGCGGAAAGAATATCAGCGCCGATCGCCTCAAGGACAACCGCCGCCGCTTCCGGAGTGGTTCCGGAAACGGTCACTTCCCCTTCATCATAGGTCATACTGGCAATAACCGGCAAAGATGTTTCATTTTTGGCAGCCAGCACCCCCGCCCGCATTTCCTGCAGGTCGGAGATCGTTTCAAAACAGAGGAGATCGGCCCCCGCGTCGGCCAGCGCCTTGGCCTGCTCGGCAAAAGTTTCATACGCCTGGTCAAAAGATAGCCCACCCATCGGCTCCAGAAGCTGGCCGGTCGGGCCGATCGAACCGCAGACAAAACCCTTTTCTCCAATCGCCCGGCGGGCCAGTCTGACTGCCGCTTCATTGATCTCTTTAACCTTATCAGCCAGGCCATACTCGCCCAGCTTGATCCGGTTGGCGCCAAAGGTGTTAGTTTCGAGGATG
>JAHJKL010000025.1 GCA_018822365.1 Candidatus Margulisiibacteriota bacterium | reverse complement strand
GAAATATCGCCGCACTCTTCCAAGCTCCAATATCGGATGATCGCCTCTGAAGGCTTGTTCAACATGGCGAACATGTTCTTTGACAACGCCTACAACACCCTTCAAATGAAGGTTAAGGCTTATAACACCGAGATCCAAATCTGCAAGAACATTGAAAAGCTGAAAGAGGCGCAGGGGTGGAAAATCGCCAGCATCGGTTTGCAGGTTGTAGCGGTGGCTTTGGCGATTGTGGCTTCTGTTCTAACTTTTGGGGCGCTAGCCCTTCCGGCCACTATTGCCGTGGTCTCACTTTGCAGCGCTTTAGCCGGTTTGGGGGCGGCGGGGATGCAGTCGATGGGTTCTTACGTGGCGTCACAAGTCGATGATAGTTATGACGTCAATAACCCTAATTTTAGGGTTTCAGATAACATTAATTTGACCCCGCACAAAAAGCCGTCAGAAGTGATCGATGACGCGGAACAGGTTGAGAATGAGATCATTAACCAGATGGGTGGGGCAGGTTTGCTGGAAAGAAACCAGGATGGCTTTTACACGCTTAATTCACGGGCGCTGGCCGCGTTTGAGATCCGCCAGCAGTCGCTCCACAATATGGTTAAGATGATCGCTTTTTTAAAGAAAGCCCAGCGCGACCTGAATCGGGCGATCATGGGGATAGTCCTGGAAAAAGCGATGAAAGACCATGGCGAAGGCTATTTACTTAGCAACATTGAAAACTCTCTCCACCAGCGTCAGCTGGTGATGCAGTCTATTAAATTCCAACTGCAGGAACAAGTGACCGGCAGGAACATCGCCCGCCAAAATGAGATCATGGCGAGCAAGGCGATCTGGAGCAGCGCCGCTGGAGTGATCGGGGCGCTTGGCTGTGCCGCTCTGGCGGCTATTCCTGGAGCGGGTGGGTTGTCCGTTGTCCCTGCTTTCATGTCGATTGGCGCGGCGGTTGGTTCCTCGCTTTACAACTACATCGAAAGCCGATCGGAATCAAGCGGCTACGGAATGAAATATGAATCTCACAGCAAGGAGTTTGAACAGTTGATGGCGGAGCGCAAAAAGACCGCTACCGAAGCGAAGATCGCCGAGGACAAGCTTTACCAAATGGAAAATGCCGCTTTTGAAGAACTGCTGGCTAATGGAGAGGTCGGGACAGGCGATGGATATACCGGGGTCAACTATACGGCAGTTGGCAAAGCTTACCAGCAGATCCTCAATATCCAAAATATACGTCAGTACCTGATGGAATTGCGCAATGCCCAGATCAGGCTAAGCGCTTCAACCCGCCGGCAGGTCTTAGGGATCAGCACTTCGGAAACGACCGATCTGTCCGGCATAGTTGCCCAGAGGGGTTTGAGCCAGGCGATGGCGATAATCGCGGCGGTCACCAGGATGTTTGCGGATAAAGCGGCTGTTCAGAACCGGGCGCGCGACGCTCAAAAGCAAGCCAGAATGGCGACTTTTTCCCTGGTCGCCAATGTTTCTATTGCCGGAGTGGGGATGGGGATGGGATATTCGCCAAACGCTCTGGGTATCGGCAAAACGGCGGCCGATGTGTCAAGGAACGTTACCCCTGGTTTAATGGGCTTGGTCAACGCGACCGGCAGTTTGATCATGAATGCTCTCTGGGCAAGAGACGATTTTGGCTCTTATAATAATTATGACTCAGATAAAGCGGTCAAAGAGATCCGGGGGAATCGCCGGCAAAAGACCGAACAGGATACCTTTGATAAATTGGCCGCTCTGGAAGACCAGGTCTTCCAGGAGATGGGGGAAAATATCGTCCAGAGCATGGATGCCGGCGTCGGCTCGGTTAACGGGGAGATAACCGGAATTCTCAATACCAGGATGCACGCTATTAACAACCTGCGGAAGAGCCTGCTGATTTTAATGTCGGCGCGCGACCAGTTCAGCCAGGCGATCCGTCGGAAAGTCGGGGTCGGCGGCGGGCCGATCGCCGATGCCAACGACCTGGCTTCGCCGCAGGAGCGGATCGCCCAGCAGATCCTAAATTCCCTGACCCAAGGGGTCCAGACTCTTCTTGAGCGGCAGAACCAGATCTCGCAGTACGAAAGACAGCAGTTCATTGGGAGCGTCAGTGTTGTATTAAGCGCCGCGTCGGTCGCTCTGGGGGCAATCGCCGCCGTAAAAGGGTCGGAAGCGGAAGAAAAGATGGAAACAATAAATGGTCAAGCAAAAGTACCGGAAGCTCGGCCCCTTCCTCCTCCTGACGCCAATGCCCCCACTCAACCAGGGACTGCGCCAACTCAACCGGCAACTACACCTTCTCCTCCAACTCAACCGGCAACGCCGCCCCCGGCTCAACCAGCTCATCCAACGAATACAACTGGGAATGCTCCAGCAGTAAATGCGACAGTAACAACAAGTGCACCACCTCCAGCAGGACCAGCTCAACCGGGGCAGGGACAGACCGGAACTCCGGGGGCTGTCGCGCCCAACGCTCCTAGCCAAGGAGCGCAACCTGTTGGCGGGAACGCGCAAGTCCCAGGAACCCCGCCTTCTCCTTCCAGAAATCCTGATGGGATTGATCCTGGACAGAAACAATTCCACAAAAACGAGCTATTAAGAGAGTATAATAACCTCTCGGATTCCGCTCGTCATTTTCAATTGGCTTCCGGTTCCGTCGCTCTGGTCAATACCTTCTGGAACTTTTACGGCGGGGTCCTGGTTTTTGACCCGGCGCAGGAGGAGAAAAAATCGAACGTCAGCAACTCCAAACTTGACGTTGTCCGGGATGGGCAAACCGCCAAGAAGTCTTCAGCCCTGCAGACCAGCTCCAGCTCATCGTCCGATAGCGGCGGGATTTATGGAGCGACCGGCGCCAATGAAGCTGACGCCCTGCAGTCGGAGGTTATGATCTCGTCTTACTCGTCGCCGACCGCCGCGAACATTGCCCTGCAGAGGGCGGACCAGATGGTGACGACCTGGCAATCAGGTATCCAGCAGGGGGTAGGGACCGCCGCCTATCTTAGATCCAGTAAAGATGACGGCAAAGTGGTTTCAGAAATCCAAAGAGGGGAGGCCATTCCGGGGGAGTTGGCTGAAGGGAGCCGGATCAATTTAAACAGCGGGACAATTGAACAGACTTACTCGATCGTTAAAGATCATAGCGACCCGGTTGCTTTTGTGAAGACCGAGGTTGACCAGGGGAGGTTGAGCCGCGATCGGGCGACCGCCTTGCTCAACCGTCTGGAAGCCGACCGGCCGGAGCTCAAACCGCAGATCGACCAGGTCAGGGCTTCCCTGGCCGCGGCGGTTAGCCAGCCCGCCCCAGCCCAACCGGGAAGGCCGGCCACCCCATACCAGCAAGATACGTCATCAACCGCCTCGCGCAGTCGGGCGCTGATCGCGCATGCCGATGAATTATTGAGCCAACAGCAGACCAGAGCTACTAATACCTCTACTCAAGTTACAGCAGTCCAGGTTGATGTCCGGAATATCAGCACCCAGCTGGTCGATGTTGACACTCAGGTCAAGGCTGTCCAGGCTAAAATACCGAACGCGACCGGGAGCGAGCATACCAGCCTGACGCAGCAGTTATCTGCTCTGAAGCAAAGAAGGGACCAGTTGGTCACGTTATTTAACGATAAAGTCAGAGAGGTCAACCGGCTGGAGACCCAGATAAGGGCATTGAGAACGACCAGCACAACCGAAATCGACCATGAAATAGCCGCTCTTGAGCAGTTAAAAAGGGATGTCAATATCCCGCCTCAAGAGGTCAGGGATATCGACGCTAAAATCAATATGTTAAGACAGGCCAGGCCCCAGCGGGAGAGGGAGATCCAGCAGGCGGAGCAGAGGCTGGCCCAGGTCAAACAGGAAATTGGCCAGATCAAGAGGCAATTGACCCAGATCAACCAGCATATCGCCCAGGTCCAGAGAGAGCTTGAAAAAGAAAAGGAAAAGACCTCAAAACGTGAGCTTGATGCTGACGATAAGAAGAGCTCTTCGGCCACCGCGGGTGTCAGAGGGAGTGTCGTGAGGGCGGTTGGCAATCTGGGGAATGGGAGGGGGAATGGCGGAAATGGCCAGGGGAACGGCTATAAAGATAAGGCCGACCACCTTCAGGAAGAACAGGACCTGGTATTGGCGTCGACAAATCACGGATCAACGATAGGAGGAGTTTCATAATGAACGGGGTCTTTGGGGCAAATCCAAACAATAAGGTTGACAACCACACGGAAGTGAAGAAAACGGTCAATCCCCAGGGGGTAGATTTTAAGGCCTCTTTAGGGGAAATAGCGGCCGCTTCCCAGAAGAAGGTGGTCAATAAGGGGGGGAAAGAGGGGCTCGAATTTGATAACTGGCGCGACCTGGAAGAGTCTCTGTATTACGACAAAGAAGAGGTTGAAGAAAAAGCGACCATCGATAACATCAAAAAGCTCAAAAAAATGATCAAAAATAAGATGGAGAAGAAATAACCCTCACCTAGGCGGAAAAAAAACGTAGGGCAAGGGTTTATCCCTTGCCGAATAAATTTCCAAACGGCAACGGACAAGCCGTTGCCCTACATGGTTGTTGAACTCGGGTGAGGGTTTCTAAATGCAAGTATTTGTCTTGTTTGAGCGATAAATAATTGAGAGGTGAGTTGAATGGCGGTTAACAATGTTGGCGGTTCTTATAACGCGGCGGCACAGGCGCCAAAAGACAGCGGGAATAAACAGGTAACCCGTAAGGATATTCAGGACCTGTTTATTAAAAACATTGTTGCTCAAGCTAAATCGTGTGTTGGCAGTTCCTCGACCAAGATGAACATCTGCGTAACCGGCAAGGGAGCTAAGGCGTAAAAACCCTCACCCAGGTCTTACTTATCAATCAGTTCTACAACTCGGCCCTCTCCCAGAGGGAGAGGGAGTTAAACTCTCGCTAACAGTTAAAAAGAAAAAAATGTAGGGCAAGGGTTTATCCCTTGCCGCGGCAACGGACAAGCCGTTGCCCTACATGGTTGTTAGGCCTGGGTGAGGGTTAGGCGCAAGTTTCCCCCCTATTTATACGATAAATATATGGAATGGATATTTCAAGCCAATATAGCGGTTCTTCCGTCGGTAGTGACCTTAAGCGAGGGGAGAGCGATCTTTTATCGTCGCTAAGCGGCGGCCGCAACTCGCTCGATAGTTTGGGCGACCGGGTCAGCAGTGCCATTAAGCAGGATGACCAGGCGGTTAACAGTGTCGATTCCCAGGCGGTTAAGAAGATGATCTCTGACCTTTTCGCTATGCCGCAAGCCGGAATGACCCATAATAGCGTCGTATAAATAATGTTTAAAATGCCATGCAAGTTTTTTGCTGGCGGACCCGATAAGTAAGTGCAAGGGTTCCTTAGAGTTCCCGCTCTCGACAGGCGGGCGAAAAAAACAGGAGGTGAAATAAGGTATGGTTACTTACGCAG
>JAHJKL010000024.1 GCA_018822365.1 Candidatus Margulisiibacteriota bacterium | reverse complement strand
GGCCATTTCAAAGAAGTAAGTCATGTATTCGGTCAGATCGTGCGACAGGGTCCGGCGGCTAAGTTCCCGCAGAGCTTCGGTCCGGATCACTTCGCAGGCGGTCCCAAGCGGCACCCCCATTTGGCGGGAATAATCCCCCTGGTTCGCTTTCATATAATCAAAACATTCACGCATAGTCAGGAAATCGGTCAGCGGATTATCGCCGGTGATCCGAACGACATATTCAGACGGGACAAGAGATGTCGCGCCCAGAAACCGATCAAGAACGTTCTTCACCTCTCCACGGTAACACTTCACTTTTTTGGTCAGGCAAAACTCTTCGACCTTGTCGTCCGAAGGATTGACGGTCGCGCAAATAATAAAATCGTCCAGCTCTTTGGTCGCCAGTAAACGGTCGACCAGGACTTCCAACAGGGGTTTTCCGGCCAAAGGACGGAAAGCTTTGCCAGGCAAGCGGGTCGATTCGGTCCGGACCGCGACTAGCCCAACGATCTCTTTCGCCATCTTAACCTTTTCCCTGCTGATACTGACTAATCAATTCAGCCAACAAAACATCATCATCTTCGGCTTTTTTTACTAGCGGAAAGAGGTTTTTGTCAACTTTGGTATATAACATGAACGTTCTGTATAGTTTCTCAATCTCCGCCTTTGACAACTGGGGCATGGTCAAAACACTCGTTTCACTAGGATACTCATAGATATCTCCAGTCGGGTCAAAAAAACCATTATCAATGCAAACTTGGCGCAATTTCGATCCCATAAAAGGCTGAAAAATACCTACCGAATAGGTCGCGGGCTTACACCGCCTAAACAATTCGATCGTGTCAAAAATAAGTTCGCGGGTTTCAAAGGGCAAACCGATCATCGCAAAAGCGGAAGGAAGAACCTTGGTTTTATTGTGAAAAATGTCAAAAGCCTCAATGATCTTGGTATTGGGGACCCGCCGGTTCAGGACTTCGCCGCGGAACTTCTCATTGCCGACCTCGATCCCGATCGTCATCAGATAACAGCCCATGTCATCGACAATCTTGGCTTTTTCTTCGGTCACGGAAAACGGATGCGTCATCGCGTAAAAAGGAAGCCCCACCTCGCGCTTGTATATTTTAGCCAAATCTTTAAACAAGTTTATTTCCATCGATAAAAAGGTCTCGTCCAAAAAGTAAAACATTTCAACCTTATATTTATCTTTAAGGACTATCAAATCTTCAATCGCCCGATCGATGGTCTTATGCCTCAAATATTTTTGCGGCGCAGTTAAATTCCTTAAGGCGGTACACGAACAGTAATTGCATGAGTACGGACAGCCCCGACTAAACTCGACCGACCCGATCCGGCGCATGCGACCATTCAAAGGGGCATAAATGTGCTGTTCGGAAAAAAAGCTCCAGTCCAAAACTGGGAGTTTATCAAGCGAGATCAACTCCCGCAAAGGATTTTTATAGATCTGCCCATTCTGTTTGACCCAAAGATTCCTGACGTCCGTGATATCCTGCTTCTTGTCGAGGCGGCGCAAAAGCTCATCCAGCGCGTATTCCCCCTCGCCGAGGCAGATCATATCGACCGACGGCTCAGCGATCACCTGATCGGGACAGATCGAAGGATGCAAGCCACCGTATATGACCGGCAGACCGGGAAAAACCTCTTTGATTTTACGGGACCATTTAATGGCATGATAATAATTTGCTGAAAGGATGGAAAAACCAATCAGATCAGGCTTAGATTCGCGGATTTTGTTATGAAGATCGGCCTCGGCATCCGAGTCAAGGTATTCAAAAACAACAGGATTTTCAATCGGTTTATATAAGCCGAATTTCTCGCCAACTTTGTTCCGATTCTTCTCCGTATACTGGCGGTAAAAAGTCGTATCAAAAATCTCGATCTCATGCCCCAGCGATTTCAAATAACTCGCCAGATTGGTCAATCCGATCGGGAATGAACCCCTCATTGTCGCGTTCATGTAAACAAAAAGTAATTTCATGTCATTCACCCTTCCCAGTTTTTTGGGCAAAAATAAGCATATTGCCGCTCAAGCGATTGTTTCTCAAATATTCTTGAAAATTGTTTCGCTGTTGATCGTCCGCTTCACAAGCGATATATTTAATAAAAGGCGGCACAGTTGGCGCAACCCCGGCTAAAATCTGCTTTCTAACCACTTCAATATCCAAAATTCCCGGGGTCATCTTTTTGACAACCTTAAACCCGCATCGTTTAAGCAGTAAATCGATCGTATCAACATTAAAATAATTAAGATGGCATGGCCCATGAATATTTTTATATGATTGTCCCAAAGTCATCATATCAAAACCATGTCGATTGGGAGTAGTAAAGCCAAGATACCCCCCTTTTTTTAACAGTTGATTTATTTTGCGGAGAAACTCGTAAGGAGAAAAAATATGCTCGATCGTTTCAAAATTGAGGGCGATATCGTAACGGGACGACGGAGCCCTAAAACTTTCGAGCGTTGTTTTATGCGCTTTAATCCCCTTCGCGGCGCAGGCGCGGCAAGCCCCATCATCAGGATCTACTCCTTCGACCGAAAATCGGTTTTTTTCTTTAATGATCTCCAGAAAAGTCCCGATACTGCACCCGATCTCAACCAACCGGCCAGTCGTTTTGCCAACGCCGCCTAAAAAATCAAGCACCTGCCGGGCGCGCCGCTCAAAAATATATTTTGTTCTGGATTTTTCGTTTTTCATTAATTCCCTGGTAAACAGCGCGATCGCCTTCGAATTGATATAAAAATTATCAAGCGTCTTTTTGGTCGGACGGGGATTGATAAAGAGGGTGTCGCAATCTGGGCAAGCGTGAAAAGAGAACTGGCCTTTTACGAACGCCTCCGGAGTCTCCCGCCGATCGCAGCACGGACAGTTGATCTTGGCGAATGAAGCGCGATAAGGATTGATCAATTCGTTGACATCTTTTTCAAGCAAAGAGAAAAAGTCGTCCTTGAATTTATCGGTCCTTAGCTTCTCTTCGATCCCCTGGCTTTCTTTTATCGCTGTTACCATCATTTTTTCACCCTTTCACAAACATATTTCTCAATAGAATCTCGTCCTTACCGACGACGCGCCTCAATTTCCGGCCCAAATAATCGGCAATTTCTTTTCGATAAAGGCCTTTTTCGCCGCCAACCATCTCCCCCAGCTTAAAAGCGAGAGAGTTGGCCTTAAGTTTCTCCCCGGCCTCGAGGGCTCGCGCCGCAACGGCAATCTTTCTTTTTTTCAGGAAATATTCTTTTTCAAGCCTGGTAAGCTTGAATTCTCCCGAACCACACGCCGCTTGCGTCTTGACCAATAAGGCGCGCAGTTTATCCAGTTCATGGAAATCAATGGCGGATTGCCAATCATAGGTCTTTTTCCGATTCGCGAGATAGACGTGCTTTTCCACGGCGCAAGCCCCCTTGGCCACGGCCAGGCAGGGCAAAACGGCGGCAAAAAGATCGCGCGGATCGCTATGGTCCATAAAACCGACGTTGCAGCCGTAACGCTCGCGCAAATATTCCAGCCTGTTCAATTGCGACTCCTCCGGCGGGGTCGGGAAAGACTGAAAGCCGAGCAAAAAGCAGAGCTTCTCGCCGCCGGGCAATTTAATAATTCTTTCGATCTCTTTCAGCTCCGCGCCGCCGGTAGAGACAAAAACCTTCTTCTTAAGTCCGACGACCTTCTTAATAAATTCAAGGTCATCAACATCGCTGGCATAGACCTTGAACAGGTCGGCGTTCAAGTCTGCGGCCAACGCCAGCGACCGGTCGCCAAAAACATCAAAAGCCACTTTTTTATGCGCCGCCTTGACCCTGGCCACGACTTTTTTCCAAAAAGAAAAAGAGAACTCAAAAGATTTAAAAAGGGAATATTGGGAATGGTGAGGCACTAATAATTCGTCGGCGATGATCAATTGAAATTTAACGGCATCCGCCGCTGTCTGGCAGACCCCGTCAACCAGCTCAAAAAGATAAACCTCGTCTCCGGCATGGCAATTGGCGATCTCCGCGATAAGTAAAGGAAAAGCATTTTTTTTCATATTATAAATAATTGACCTGGCAGTCTTTACAGGCGGCAATCTGGTCAAACTTACATTGCCGGTGCAAGGCTCTCATCCGCTCCATCTGCTCCCCTTTCCAGATCTGAGCGATAGTTTGCGTCCGGACATCGCCAACCGGATTTCTCATCTGGTGATCGCCGCAACACATCAAAACGACGCCATCCCACAAGATCACCAGCCGCTGCCATAACTGCGGACAAGGGATCCGTTTCCCGCTTAAAGGAGCGACATTCGCTGATTCACCGATATTATTGTAGTTGCTCCGATAACGCGAAAACCCGATCCTGTTGGCTTTATCTTCCCAGAACTTTATGTAATCGGCCGCTTCCTGGCTGTTTGACGACATGTAGACCATTTGCACCTGGACGCTCGGCAACTTTTTACCCAGTGAGTTTCTGATCTCTATAAAACGAAGGATCTTCGGGATGGTCACGTCATAGCTGGTCCCTCTGCGGATCGAGTTATAAACCGCCGGAGTAACGCCGTCAACGGAAAACTTGATCCTTGAAAGCCCCGCTTCTATAAGGCCCTTTGACAATTCATCGGTCAAAAGAG
>JAHJKL010000023.1 GCA_018822365.1 Candidatus Margulisiibacteriota bacterium | reverse complement strand
TAATGTGTCCGTTAAATCCGGCCATCCCGCCGACCTGCACATGCTTACCGAAGGTAACCGAGCCGGCAAAGCCGACCAGGGCGGTAATAGCGCAATTTTCTCCAATATCGCAATTGTGGGCGATATGGGTGAGATTGTCGATCTTGCTCCCTTTTCTGATCCGGGTCGTTCCCAGTGTGCCGCGGGCGACGCAGACGTTGGCGTAGATCTCAACATTGTCTTCGATGATAACTTCCCCGATCTGAGGAATCTTTACATGCTGGTTGTTTTCCCAGGCGAAGCCAAACCCATCCACCCCGATCCTTGCCCCGGCGTGGATGATTACGCTGGAGCCGATCTTCACCCGGTCATAAACAGTTACATTGGGGAAAATCGTTGTATTGTCGCCGATCTCACAATTTTCACCAATGGTGACAAAAGGATGAATCGTTATGTTGCGGCCCAGCCTGGCGCTAGGGGCGATAATTGAATGATCAGAAACAAAAGGGGTGGAAATGTTGGCAGAAAAAATGGACAGGACCTTGGCCAAAGCAAGGCGAGGGTTTCCGACGACCAGGGCCGACTTGCCTTGCAGGTTGGCCGGGAGTTTGGCGGTTACAACGGCAGAGGCAGACGAAGAAAAAGCCGGGATGAGGTTTTTGTCTTCAAGGACAAAGACTAGATCCCCAACCCCGGCTTCCTCAATGGTTGAAGCTTTAGTAACAGTAAGCTCCGCGTTTCCGCTAATTATGCCGGAAACAACCTCGGCAAGACCTGCTAGGTTCACTTCTTTTTATTAAGCTCGGTAATGACCATATCGGTTATATCCATCCCTCCGACGATCAGCACCTGCTTGTCAAGGACGATATCAACTCCGACCTTTTTCGAAACTTTCTTAACGGACTCAAGGATGGCGGCCTGGATCTTGCCGGTCATTTCCTGATTCTTTTTTATCAGAGAATCCCGTTTAGGGGCCAGCTTTTCTTCGAGCTCTTTTTTCATTTTCTCAAGCTCTTCAGGTTTCTTGCCGTTCTTTTCCGCGTCCGCAAGCTTCTTTTGGCTGTCTTCAAATTCTTTTTTGAAGGATTCCTCGTCCTTTGACAGTTCTTTTTGGGCTTTATCGGTTTCCTTGTATTCTTTGAAGACCTTTTGGACGTCAATGTAGCCGATAGTATCCATGGCGGCATGAGAGACGCCGGCTAGGAAAACTGCCGCTAAGGCGATTAAAATTAGCTTTTTCACGATCTCACCTCCTCTATTCAGCGGCCAATTTTATCATGGGCGCTTGGCTTTGTCTACCATAAGCCTGCAGCCAGACCAGAAGGACGGCGATGTCGGCGGGAGAAACACCGGCGATCCGGGATGCCTGGCCAACCGAAACCGGCTGAAGAACAGATAGTTTGTGCCGGGCTTCGGTGGAGAGCCCTTTTATGACGGTATAATCAAACGAGCCGGGAAGCGGCCTGGACTCAAGGCGCTTGAAACGCTCAACCTGTTCGAGTTGGCGGATAATATATCCTTTATATTTGTCGGAGATCTGAAGCTGCTCGGCAACTTCAGGGGAGATCGGCTGGCGAGAGGTGATGGCGGCTTTTTTGATTAGGAATGCCTGGTAGCGATCTTCGGGGACCAAGCCCGCATGATAGCCGGCTTCAGTCAGGCGGAGGTCGGCGTTGTCCTGCCTTAGGAGCAAGCGATATTCAGACCGGGAAGTAAGCATCCGGTAAGGTTCGGATATTTCTTTGGTGATCAGGTCATCTATCAGCGTTCCGATATAACTGTCCCCCCTGGTCAATGTTAGGGGTGCCTTGCCGTGTAGTTTTAAGGCGGCGTTTGCCCCGGCGACCAGCCCTTGTGCGGCCGCCTCCTCATAGCCCGATGTTCCATTGATCTGCCCGGCGCAATATAGCCCGCTGATAGATTTAACTTCAAGCGTCGGCTGGAGTTGCGATGGGGGGAGGTAGTCGTATTCGACGGCGTAACCTGGCCGAACGATCTCAACCTGCTCTAGTCCGGGCATAGTGCGGAGCATGGCTAGCTGAACATCTTCCGGCAGAGAGGTTGACATCCCCTGGGCATACATTTCATTGGTCTCCCGCCCGGTCGGCTCAATAAAACATTGCTGGCGCTCTTTTTCCGGGAAGCGAACGACCTTGTCTTCGATCGACGGGCAATAGCGGGGCCCAACCCCTTTGATCTTTTTTTGAAAGAGAGGCGAACGGTCAAGGTTTTGCCGAATGATCTCGTGCGTATTTTCATTTGTCCAGGTCAGGTGACAGAGCACCTGCGGTAGCGAACAAGCGGGATTGTCAGGAAGCCCGGGGTAACCGTATTTCCTGTATTCCCAAAGAAAAGAAAATTGCTTGGGCGGGGTGTCGCCGGGCTGAGGAGTCATTTTGGAAAAATCGATAGAGCGGCGGTTAAGGCGGGCCGGCGTCCCGGTTTTAAGCCTGCCTAACATTAGGCCGGCGTTAATTAATGATCTGGAAAGGTGGGTGGCGGGAGGTTCACCTAGCCGTCCGGCGGATTCATGTTTCATCCCTATATGGATAATGCCCTTCAAAAATGTCCCGGCAGTGATAACGACAGCAGGGGCCAGATAATTGATTCCGAGCGTTGTTGAAACACCTGCAACCTGTCCGTTGGAAATAAGCAGATCGGCCGCTTCCCCTTGTTTTAGGAATAGGCCAGGCCGCGATTCAAGCGCCAATTTCATCGTTTGATTATAGAGACAGCGGTCTGACTGAGCCCGCAGGGCCTGGACCGCCGGTCCTTTGTTGGTGTTCAGGGTCTTCATTTGTAAAAAAGTTAGGTCGGCAGAAATTCCCATCTCCCCCCCCAGGGCGTCAACCTCTCTAACCAATTGGGATTTGGCAGGGCCGCCAATTGCCGGATTGCAGGACATAATACCGATGGTATCAATGTTCATGGTTAAAAGCAGGGTTTTACAGCCAAGCCTGGCGGAGGACAGGGCGGCTTCGATCCCGGCATGGCCGGCGCCAATGACAATAACCTCAAAACCGGTCTCTTTCCTCAATAGCATTAGACTACAATTATAGCAGTATTAGAAGGAAAAAAGGAGGGGGTCAGCCACGAATGTCTCGAATAACGAAGACCACCCCGATGGTTTCGCCAAAACCGCGGACCCGCAAAAGCCTGGCGTTGATCAAAGCAGGGAGGTTTTCGCCCAGCGGATCGACAAGTTCTGCCGAAAAGCGCTCGATGAGCTGTTTTTTGCAAACAACTTCATCATAAAGTTTTTCGTAATCAGTCTGATTTTTAAATAGGGAAGAGATAATGTGGCAGAGAGTGCTGCTGGATGCGTGCAATAGCTTTTTCGCCTCATCGTTCATGAATATAACGCACCCATCAAGATCGGTCACGATCAGGGCGTCGGGCATTGTTTCAATAATGTCATTAGCCGCCAGGGCGGGGGAGATGGCAAAAAGGCTGTAGGAGCGCATGGCGATAAAAATAAAAAAGTTCATCGCCGCGAGATCAAAGATCAACGTTGGAGGAGAGATCCGATAGCCCAGAATAAGCGGAGAAATAAAATCGGTGACCAGGCCGACCAGGAAAGAAGCGGTTGCGCCGATAGCGATCAACAAAGCCTGGTCTTTTTCGGTTTTTTGCGGGGCAACCCGGGCGTACCAAAAAAGAACCCCAACCCCCCAGGCAAAATAAACAAAGGCCTCAATAATAAAGAGCCAATATAATCCCGCGGGCTGGCTAACTATCCCGATATTTTGGATCTCATAACGCTGGTACATTAGATTGGTGAATAAAAAGAATAAACCGATGATGGACGGGGGGAGATAAAGCCATAAATAATTATAATAAGAACGAAGAAAACGATCTTTCTTGCTGAATAAAAGAGCAAAATGAGTAAAGACAGGAAAAATAAAGACCCAAAGAACGGCGCTTATTCTATTTATGTCCCGCGCAATGTCAAGGGTAAAGGCGATCCTGTAGGAATAAGTCAGGATCGCGCAAAGAAAGGCGGTCAAAGCAAAAAAACTAAAGAAGCGAGCCAGGCTGTTCTCATAATGACGGGTCCAGATCTCAAAAGCGAGCAGCAAAATGAAAAGGGATGCGGCTAATTCAAAATATGGGAAGTACATTGCCATGGCAGGCGAATTATAGTATAATCCTGACGACATGACAAGACCAACATACAAAAAAGTGCTCCTTAAGCTTTCTGGTGAGATATTAGGCGGAGAAAAAAAAGGGAGCATCGACATTCAGGTCTTGCATGCGGTCGCCAGAGAAATTAAGCTGGCCAGGGAAGCGGGCGTGGGGGTTGCTGTTGTTGTCGGGGGGGGGAATATTTTCCGCGGCGTGGCCGGGGCGGTCAACGGGATCGACAGGGCGACCGGGGATTACATGGGGATGCTGGCGACAGTCATTAATTCACTTGCGATCCAGGACGCGCTGGAGAAGCAAGGGGTCAATTGCAGGGTCCAGACAGCGATCGATATGCGATCGGTTGCCGAGCCTTTCATCAGGCGACGGGCGATCCGCCACATGGAAAAGGGGCGGGTGGTTGTTTTGGCGGCTGGGACCGGAAACCCGTATTTTTCTACAGACACTACTGCTGCGCTGCGCGCCGCCGAGCTTGACGTTGACCTCATAATCAAAGCGACAAAGGTTGACGGGGTATACGACAAGGACCCGATGAAGCACAAAGACGCAAAAAAATTCACCCGGATCACCCACATGGAGGTAATTCAAAAACGACTGGGAGTCCTTGATTCGACCGCCGTCTCGCTTTGTATGGACAATAAGATACCGATTCTGGTCCTTGACCTGCTGAAGCCAGGGAACATCAGGCAGGCGGCATTGGGGAAAAAAGTCGGAACGATCATCGAGGCGGAATAAGGGGGAAACAATGGAGACGATAAAAAACAACGAAACAGCCATGCAAAAATCGATCGAAGCCCTAAAGAGGAATTTTTCCGGAATTAGAACAGGCCGAGCCAACCCGGCGCTTTTGGACAATTTACATGTTGATTACTACGGGTCTTCGGTCCCTCTTAAACAAGTTGCGTCCATCGCTGTTCCGGAGCCGCGCTTATTGCAGATAACCGCGTACGATAAGTCCGCGGTTGTCGGTATAGAAAAAGCGATCCAGGCTTCTGACCTTGGCCTGACCCCTAAAACCGAAGGCGGCGTGATCCGCCTGGTCCTGCCAGAGCTCTCGGAACAGCGCCGCAAAGACCTGACCAAGATCATAAAAAAAGAAGCTGAAGAAGCAAAGGTTGTTATTCGCAACATCAGGCGAGATGGGCTGGAAGAGCTCAAGACCAGGAAAGCGGAAAAGGGAATTACCGAAGACGAGCAAAAGCTTTTGGACAAAAAGATCCAGGAGCTGACCGATAAATATTGCGCCGAAGCCGACCACTTGGCCGCCGTCAAAGAAAAAGAAATACTCTCTATTTAAAGCCCGCTTGTGGCGGAGGGAGATCGGCGCGCTTCCGCTCGTAAAAGACAATGGAACACAATAAGATACCACAACATGTCGCGATAATTATGGACGGGAACGGCCGTTGGGCGAAAAAACGCGGCTTGCCCCGGGGCGCGGGCCACAGCGAAGGGGCCAGGTCGTTGCGCGAGGTGCTGAAGATAGCCAGAGAGATCGGGGTGAAGTACCTAACCGTTTACGCTTTTTCGACAGAAAACTGGGGAAGACCAAAAGAAGAGATCGATTTTTTAATGAAGCTTTTGTCGATGACGATCGATCGCGAGATCGCGGAACTGGTAAAGAGCGGAGTAAGGCTGCAGTTCTTGGGCCAGCTTGAGCGGTTTTCGAATGAATTGCAGAAAAAAATGCGGGAAGCAATGGAAAAGACCCGTTCGGGACAGAACAATGTTTTAAATATTATGGTCAATTATGGCGGTAGGGCGGAGATCGTTGACGCGGTAAACGGGATAATCGAAGAAAGAGCGAAAAACGGAAACAGAGCGGAAAAGACCAGCGAGCAGGAGATCCAATCGCATTTATATACGAAAGAGCTCCCAGACCCCGACCTATTGATCAGGACCGCTTCAGAAATGAGGGTTTCAAACTTTCTCCTTTGGCAAATTGCCTACGCGGAGATTTACGTGACCGATGTTTGCTGGCCAGAGTTTAGGGGGGAACAGTTTAAGGAAGCGATAACCGCCTATCAGCAAAGAGAGAGGCGATTCGGTAAGCTATGAAGCTTAGAGCAATAACAATCGCGATCGGCATGCCGGTAATACTGGGTTGTATTTATTATGGCAGCTGGCCGTTCTTGCTGCTGGTCTTGATCTTGGCTCTTTTCTCGATCAACGAGTTTTACAATCTAATGATGAAGAAGGGCTTTTTCCCCGCTTATTATGTGGGCAATATCATTACCATGTTTTTTGTTATGTTCTCGTATTATTCATTAAGACGGAGTTGGGAGCCGGCGCATTCGGCGATCCTAACTATAGCCGCGGCGGTCGCGCTGGTATCAGGCATTTTCTTGAAGCGGGAAAAGGATACGATTGTTGACGTAGCGGTGACCCTCCTGGGGATGATCTATATCGGATGGTTCTTCAGCTATCTCATTTTTATTAGAAGCTTAACCGACCATGGGGGATACCTTTTTTTTCTGGTCTTTACGATCTGGGCCATGGATATTGCCGCCTATTTAGCCGGAAAGGCGTTTGGGCATACACGCCTTGCTCCTTCAATTTCCCCCAAAAAAACCTGGGAGGGGGCGATCGCCGGATTCGTGGTTTGCCTGTTGGCCGCCTGGATATTTAGCTGGACCGCCCAGCTTGATCTTTGGCATGCTTTAATTCTGGGGGCATTAATAGGGATAACCGGGCAGTTTTCCGACCTGATCGAATCGTTGATCAAGCGGGATGCCGGGGTCAAGGATTCGTCAAATATTGTCCCGGGCCACGGAGGCATCCTTGATCGGATCGATTCATTTGTGCTGACCGCTCCTCTGATGTATTATTACATTGTCTGGGTATTATTGAGGTAGAAAAATGCCGAAATTACAAAGAAGCACCGAACATTTAATTAAAATGGCTTTGATCGAGGATGTTGGCGATGGCGACATTACGACCAAGGCGATTGTTCCAAGGGAAAAATTCATTGAGGCGACAATGACCGCCAAGGAAGAGGGGATAATTGCTGGTTTAGACATCGCCAGAGAGGTATTTCGGCAAATTGACAGAAGGATCAGGGTGACGAGCAGGGTCAGAGAGGGGTCCAGGGCCAAGAAAGGGACGGTGATCGCGACGCTGAAAGGTCCGGCCAGGGGAATATTAACCGGTGAGCGGACCGCATTAAACTTTATTCAGCGCCTTTCCGGTATCGCGACGCTAACCGGTGAATATCGCGCCAGGCTCAAGGGGACAAAGGCAAGACTTTTAGATACCAGAAAGACAATCCCCGGGTGGCGTTCCCTGGAAAAGCAGGCGGTTAAGCTTGGCGGAGGTGAAAACCACCGCTTTGGCCTGTATGACGCGATATTGATCAAGGACAATCACCTGAAAATAGCCAAGAACATTGAAAAAGCGGTCGATGCCGCCAGGATATTTTATGGAAAAAGGAAGTTCGAGGTTGAAGCCGGGGGGCTATC
>JAHJKL010000022.1 GCA_018822365.1 Candidatus Margulisiibacteriota bacterium | reverse complement strand
GCATAGTTCGCTGGGCTATCTGACGCCAGAGGAATTTACAGAAAAGGAGGTGGCCAAAGAGTTGGCTTGCAGCGGGAATTACTCTAATTCATAATGGTACGGAAGATGGGGTAAGGTCAGTTCCTTGAGGGGGCGGGGTTAGCAACAACCCTACTAAGATCAGGTTGTTGCGGGGGCGTTTTGAAGGCTGGGGATTCTTAAGGGGGTATCCCCTTAAGCAGTTTCTTTCCCCCATTTCTTTGCTGTCAAAGAAATGGGGACAAATCATAGGAAAGAATGAAGTAAACGCGCGAATAGCCAAAAATGCTTGATATAATACATTTATGAATAATTATAATACAACATTATTAACAGGCGCTGGTTTTACCTGTAATTTTGGAGGACTACTTGTTAATGACATTTGGTCTCTCCTATTTAATAGCAAGGAAGTACAATCTTCAGAAAAGCTTAAAAATCATCTTCTTAAGTGGGATACAAGCTATAACTATGAAAAGCTTTATGAACATGCCCAAAAAAATAATCATTTATCCATCATTGAAGCCGCCGAACTCAAAAAAGCAATTATTCAAGTTTTTGACAAACAAGAATTACTAATTAGTCATACAATAAAAGGAACAGACGAAAATACAACAAAAACCGCTTTTTTGATTTTTCTTGAAAAAAACATAGACTATTTCTTCACCTTAAATCATGATTTATTTGTTGAAAAATGCTTTCCATATTTTAGCTCAAGAACAAGACAAATAGTTAGACCTTGTGCCCCAGCCTTTAAAGATAACAACACTATTGTTCCAATTAGTTTCAAATCCAATAAAGCGGTAAAAACAGATATTAATAATTTCGATTTGGATGACAAAAGAAATATTAAATATATAAAACTTCATGGCTCAATAGATTGGCTAACAAACAACAACGACAATCTAATGATTTTGGGCGAAGGGTTTAGCAAACAAAAGCAATCAATCGAGCATATAATAACAGATTGGTATCGCAAATTATTTAAAGACGCATTAAAAACCAATAAACATTTGTTAATTATTGGATATAGTTTCAACGATTTCCATATCAATCAGCTTATTGCTGATAATATATCCAACTTAAACATTCATGTGATTGATATTCTCTCCCCAAAAGATTTTTCTGATAAAATGAATAATCGGCTAGTATCAGGTTATATTAAACAAATATCAGAGGAAGAGCGTCTAAATATCCCACTAAAAGCAAGGATCTGGAGTCATTTATCAGGATATCACCCCTTTAAGCTAAACTTTTGTTTTTCTGAAAAATACAATCACTTATTACTTGAGAATTTAAATGCTTAAATACGCCATATTTAATAAGCCTTTTGAGGTCCTCTGCCAGTTCACCGACGAACTGGGACGGAAAACGCTCAAAGATTTCATCAAGGTCCCCGGTATCTATTCCGTCGGCCGCCTCGATTACGACAGCGAAGGGCTCCTGCTCCTGACCAACGACACCGCCATGAACCACCGGATCAGCAATCCTAAAAATAAAGTGGAAAAAACCTATTGGGCGCAGGTCGAAGGGATACCAACCAAGGAACAACTGGCCCAACTATCCGCCGGAATATTAATCGAGGGTTATAAAACTATGCCGGCCAGGGTCAAAACGATCGAAGAGCCAAAGCTCTGGGAACGATCGAAGCCGATCCGATTTAGAAAAAATATCCCAACTTCCTGGATCGAGCTAACTATTAGAGAAGGAAAAAACCGCCAAGTGAGGAAAATGACCGCCGCGGTCGGGCTCCCCTGCCTCCGTTTGGTCAGGGTCGCGATCGGCCCGCTGAAATTAGAAGGGCTCCCTTTAGGCAAATACAAAGAGATAATTAAGCCGGTGATTTAAATGAATCTGAAAACCAACCGGGTGATCCCGTAGCCAATAAAGACCAGCAAAATCCCCAGAACATTGTTCAACAAAATATTTAAAACCGCCAGCGTCATCTCCCCGTCGCGGAAAAGATGAAAGGTATCGAGCCCAAAACTGGAAAAAGTGGTGTAACTCCCCAGGATCCCGACAAAAAAGAAGAGCCGCCAATTGTGCGACAGGTCGTACTGGTCAAAAATTCCCCACAACAAACCGATCACCAGCGAACCGCTTAAATTAACCAGGAGCGTGCCAAGCGGAAAAGGGCCGACATAGAGTTTGTGCGTCCCGGCCGAGAGAATGTAGCGGGCCAGAGCGCCGATCACTCCGCCGGCGGCAATATAAAAGAGTTTTGCCAACATTTAGATCAGCCTGTTGAAGAAACAGATCCGGTTACCGGTGTGACAGGCAATATTCCCAACCTGCTCGATCTTGGCGACCAGGGCGTCGCCGTCACAATCGTAATAGAGCTCTTTGACCTTTTGAATATGGCCGGAGGTGTCCCCTTTGTGCCAGAGGACCTTTCGGGAACGCGACCAGTAGACCATCTCTTTGCTCTCCAGCGTCTTTTGCAAAGATTCCTTGTTCATGTAAGCGAGCATCAGGACCGTTCCATCCTTATAATCCTGGGCGATCACCGGGACCAAACCTTTATCATCGAACTTAATTTTGCTGATATCCATTGTTATTCTCCTTTAATTAAACTATCGTTTCACGTTTTCCTCTTCCATTATTTCCTTATCAGCATCGCAACCAGCCCAACCATTTTCTCCTTTTCCTTGGGATGGCTTTCGGCAATCAATAGAGTTATAGAGGTCAAAGCGGCAGGTGTCAAACGAGTAACGTTCAATCTGCCCATACGCCTTAAAAACCAAACAAAAGCAAAGGCTCCGCTCCGTTTATTGCCATCGACGAATGGATGGTTCTTGACTATAAAATAAAGCAGGTGAGCCGCTTTTTCTTCAATATTAGGATAAAGGTCTTTTCCTCCAAAGGTCTGCATCACATTGCCGACAATACCCTCAAACGAGCCACGACCCCGCTCTAAAGCAAATAATTCGCTCGCCTCCCCCTTCTTAAATAATTGTGCTTTAAGTTCGGCAATCCCAGTCGAAAGATCGGCCGCCGCAAGCACCGCCTTTTTCCTGGTAATTTTGCCCTTACCAAAACTCCCTTTATCGTAAGCCGCTAGCGAAAACCAAGTGTCCGCAAAGAGATTAATTAACTCTAAAATACTTGCCGTATCAACCTGGGATTCCGGCGGTAATATAGCACGAACACTCTCCACCGCCCTCATGAAAGAGCCGTAGTTCCTGACAATGCGCTTACGATTAATACTATAGCCGCGGACAATATATTCATGCAGTATTTTGGTCGCCCAACGGCGAAATTCGATTGCTCTTGGTGAATTTGTCCGATAGCCCACGGCCAAGACAACATCTAAATTATAGAATTGAACCTGGTATATTTTACCGTCTTCGGCAGTATGTGCAAAATTTGCACATACTTGCTTTTGATTGAGCTCCTTGTCTTTTAAAATATTGCTAATATGTTTTGTGATCACCGAACGCTCAATGCCAAATATCCCAGCGATCTGCGCCTGCGTAGCCCAGATAGTTTCTTTCCCCGCGTCAGCTTTGAGCTCAAGCGCGCCACCAGGGCTCTGATAAATAGCAATTTGATTATTGGATGTTTTCTTTTTCATATTAAATTATTATCTTTTCGCTGAAGTCTTCAGGGGCGTCTGTCCGCCTCTGGTGGAATATTGCGGCAGGTTTCCGAGGTTCCGAGCCTGATTAGGCCTTCGCCGCTTCCCTCTTCCTCACGCTCATTTTAACATCAACCGAGCCGCTACCCAAGAGCTTTTCCAATTCCTCCACCACCGTTGGGTCGATCGCCACCCGGAATTCAGGGCCAAGCTCAACGCTCTGGCCATCCATCTTGATTATTACCGGATCCCCTCCGGGATAGCGCCCAAGCAGGGAACGAAGCTGGGTTAAAACCTGCTGGTTGGAAAAATCAACCAGTTCGATAAAGAGGGTCCGGGTCTTTTCAAAACCCTTTAGCGGTTCCACGCTCTCGGCGACCACATTTAATTCTTCGGTCCGTGAATCGCGGTTGGTTTTCCCTTTTATCACAACCACTTCGTCGTCGAGCAGAAAGGGGGCCGCTTTTTCGTAGACTTTTGGAAAAACGACCAGGCCGACCAGGCCGGAGAGATCTTCGATCGCCGCGATCAGCATATTGTCTCCCCGTTTGGTCACTACCTTACGGCTGTTCGTCAGCATCCCGGCAATGGTCACCACCTGTTCTTCCTTCATATCCTGAATATCGATCACTTGGACGCTCGCCATCCCTTCCAGAGCGTCACGAACATGATCAAGCGGGTGGGACGAAATATAAAGGCCAAGAAAATCCTTCTCCAGCCGGAGGAGTTCTTCCGGAGAATATTCCGGAACGTCAACCGCGGCAGGCCCAGAGGTCGGACGGCTGAATTTGGGCATCTCCCCTCCGCCGCCAAAAAGCATCTCCTGCCCGCTCGCCAGCTCTTTTTGCTGGGCATTGACATCCCCCATGATCCTGGACAGATTCGCTATCAGGTAGGCTCGCCCCAATCCGAGCGAATCGAAAGCGCCGCACTTGATCAGGCTCTCGATCACTTTCTTGTTGACCGCCCGACTGTCGATCCGGCGGAGAAAATCTTCGATCGAAGTAAACGGACCATCGCTTTTTCTGGCCGCCAGAATGGAGTCGATCGCCGCGATCCCGACGTTCTTGATCGCCCCGATACCGAAGCGAACCCCCTGTTTGGTGACGGTATAGTTTTTTTCGCTTTCGTTGACATCAGGCTGGAGGATCTTGATCCCCATTTTTTTTGCTTCCGCCATATAGAGCCTGGTCTTGTCGGTATTACCGATGATCGAGGTCAAAAGGGCGGCCATAAACTCGACCGGATAATTGGCCTTCAGGTAAGCTGTCTGGTAAGAGATGAAAGCGTACGAGGTCGAATGCGATTTGTTGAAACCGTAACCGGCAAACTTTGCGCAAAGGTCAAAGAGCGCGGTCGCCTTCGCCTTGGAGATCCCTTTCTTGACCGCCCCATCGATGAAGAACTCTTTTTGGCGAGCCATCTCTTTGACCTTTTTCTTCCCCATAGCGGCCCGGAGAATATCGGCTTGCCCCATGGTAAATCCGCCAATTTTACTGGCGATCTCCATGACCTGTTCCTGGTAAAGGATGACTCCGTAAGTTTCGCGCAGGATCGGCTGGAGCTGGGGGAGATCGTAATGGATCGGGATCTTCCCGTGTTTTCTTTTGACAAAATCATCAACCATTCCTGATTCCAGAGGTCCGGGGCGGTAGAGGGCGAGCAGGGCGATGATCTCTTCAAAGGTCGTCGGGTTAAGCGACTTGATCAGGGTCCTCATCCCCTGGCTCTCAAGCTGGAAGATCCCCATCGTATCCCCTTCAGCCAGCCGTCGATAGGTCTTTTCATCATCAAGAGGAACAGTGTTCGGGTCGATCTCGATCCCCTGGGTCAGCTTGAGCAGGTCGCGGACATAAGCGATCATCGTCAGGTTGCGCAATCCGAGAAAGTCCATTTTGAGCAGGCCGATCTTTTCCAGGTCGGTCATGGTGTATTGGGTGACGATAACGTTCTCGTCCAGCTTCTGCAGGGGAGCGTACTCCGAGACCGGCTTCTGTGAAATGACGACCCCTGCCGCGTGGACCGAGGCGTGGCGGGCCATCCCTTCGATCTTCATCGCCGTGTCAAGCAGTTGCTTGATCTTCGCGTCGCCATCATAGAGGGCTCGCAGGTCTTTGACGCTTTCCAATGCCCCTTTAAGATCAACCTCGGGGCCAAAGGGGACCAGTTTGGCGATCTTATCAACTTCCGGGAGCGGGACCTGCAGGACCCGTCCGACGTCGCGGATCGCGCCGCGGGCCGCCATTGTCCCAAAGGTGACGATCTGGGCAACGTGGTCGCTCCCGTATTTTTTGGCCACATACTCGATCACTTCCCCGCGGCGTTCAAAGCAGAAGTCGACGTCGATATCAGGCATGGAAATACGTTCATCGTTCAGGAAACGCTCAAAGATCAAGCCGTACTTGAGCGGATCGATGTTGGTTATCCCCAGGGCGTAGGAAACAATGCTCCCGGCCGCCGAACCCCTTCCCGGACCGACCTCGATCCCGTTCGACTTCGCCCAGTTAATAAAATCCTGCACGATCAAAAAGTAGGCGGCGTACCCCATCTTTTCGATAACATAAAGCTCGTATTTGACCCGATCAATGATCTCCGGCGGCAGGAGGACCTTCCCTTCAGGACTGAGCGTCTCGTGGTATCTTTTTTTAACCCCCTCCCAGACCAATTTCTCCATAAAAGTATCCGGGGTATCCCCTTCCGGGACAGAAAAATCCGGGAGATGAAGCTTGCCGATCTCGATCTCCAGGTTGCACTTTTCGGCGATCTCAACCGTGCTCCTGATCGCTTCCGGGGTCTCTTTAAAAAGCTCGATCATTTCATCAGGGGATTTATAATAAAACTCCCTGGTCTCCATCTTGAAGCGGTTGGCATCGGCGTGGAAAGCGTTGGTCTGGATACAGAGCAGAATATCCTGGTAATAGACATCCTCTTTGTTGACGCAGTGGACATCGTTGGTCGCGACCAGTTTAATGCCGGTCTCCTTCGAAAGGCGGATCAGCTCCGGGTTGAGAGCCGCGAGCTCCGGCAGGCCAAGCTCCATGATCTCAAGATAAAAATCTTCCCCGGCCAGCTCCTTGTACCAAAGAGCGGCCTTTTTGGCCTCATCATAATGGCCCGCCCTGATCAGCCTGGCGATCTCCCCTCCGGCGCAACCGGACATCAGGACCAGGTCACCGGCATATTGCTTAAGCAGCTCCTTGTCGATCCTGGGCCTGGAATAAAAACCTTCGATCGAAGCAAGGGAGACCATTTTGATCAGCTTTTTATAGCCGGCTTCGTTCTTGGCCAGAGCGGTCAAATGGAACGGGGAACGGTCTTCTTTGGTCTCTTTGTCGAAGCGGGTCCGGGGAGCGACGTAGAGCTCACAGCCGATGATCGGCTTAATGCCCAGCTCTTTGGCCGCCAGATAGAATTCGATCGCCGCGTACATGTTGCCGTGATCGGTCACCGCTATTGCCGACTGGCCGTACTCTTTGGCCTTGGCCAGCAGATCGGCTATCCGGCAGGCTCCATCGAGCAAGCTGTACTCCGTATGGTTATGAAGATGGACAAACTTTTTTCCGTGAGGCATTGGGGGTTCATTATAACAAAAAAGACCGCGTTGCTCAACGCAACGTCCGGCCTTTTTTGTGTTCCGACTTGAGAGAAATTAACCGCCGATCTTAAACATGCTGGTGCCGCAAGCAGGACATTTCCCTTTGGAGGCTTTGCGACCATTCTTCATCGTCACCTGCTTAACGTCATTCATGATCTGTTTCTTTTTGCACTTTACGCAATACGCTTCAACATCTGCCATCGAAAAATCCACCTCCTTACTTATCTGCTGGCATTTTACACTAATGGAAAAGGGTGTCAAGGGGGAGGAACCGCTTGGCACGATGAAACAACCCTGAACAAAGAGAACTTGCCTGGAGGAAACCTGCGACTAAATCCGCCTAGGCGGACGGTTTCCTCCAAACCAAGGTATTTCAAGGAACCGCGAAGTTTCCGCCGAAGGCGGACAGGTTCCTTGAACCCTCTCAGCTTAATACCCCTCTTCCTTGATTTACATTATAGTGTCTGCTAGAATGCCGCTTGAACGCATGTTTTTGGCTATTTAACACGATAAATATATAGAATGGCTGAGCAATTTATTAACCCAATTATCCCTAATATTGGTCCCGGTGGAGAAGCAGTCGCCGGCAATGCTGGCGCTGTTTTTACCGCTACTGACCGAAAAATAATCAAAGAACGTGTCGGCGATGAAATCAATCCAAGCCGTAATTTCGGCGAGGTCTTTCTAGATCGTGGTTTAACCCCTAAAGTCGAAAATGAGCTGACCTCTGTTCAACCGGAAGAGAACCCAAAAGAAATCGAAAGCCGTCGGAAAGACCATGAACGGATGCTCAAGCATGCACCTATCGCCGTTGCCCGGGACCGGGTGCAGATCACCAACCTGACCCCCGAAGAGCAGCTGCTGGAAGAACCGACCGAATTCAACGTCCCGCCGGAGGAAAAAATCCCCGTGGTCACGGCTGACGATCAAAAGCGGGAAGAGCGGAAAAAACATGAAACGCTCCGCAAAGAGACCTCGAAGATCGCCAAAGAGCTGTTTCTCAACTCGACCAGCCTTTTCGACCAGTTCACGATCGAGCAAAACGAGCTTCACGGCCTGGTCTCCCGGATCAAAGAACGCCATTTGAAACGTCTCCTCTGCACCAGCCGGGAAGAGTTTGAAAAGCTGACCGGGCAGATCAAGGCCGAGACCTTGCACTCCGCCAAACCAGAAGCCAGGGAGTGGATCGAGTCGCAGTTGAATGAATTGACCAAAAGCGCGGCCGATTACAAATTAAAGCTCCTCCACTCTCTTCAGGATATGGGCTTTAATCCAATGCGGGATAAAAACATTAAGTGGCTTGAGAAGATCGTTAACCTCTAAGCCAATCCCATCAGTTTATGGACCTGCGGGATCACTCTGACGTTCCTTAACTTTCTCTTAGCCGCCGTTTGAAAAGCGAGCAGATGTTCCGCGTCCGGTCGATGTTTAACCGGACCATGCGGGGTGACCGGTTGAATTATAAAGGGGATCCGATCGTCAACTTCAGCGACCAAGGCCGCTCCTTCTTCCAGCTCTTTGATCTTGGACTCCTTTCCGACCACCACTTTCACGAACACTTCCTTGAGAAAAGCGGTCTCCAGAAATTTCCGGTGCTCTTTCCAGTAAGCGGACTGACCGGTGGCGCTGGGAAGTTTTATGTCCATCGCCACAATGTCGACCTCTTCAATGATCTCTGCTAAAAATTCTGACAAAATCCCATTGCTCTCCAGGTAGATCGGCAATTTGAGCGCCGTTTTGACCGCCGGCAAAAACTCTTTGAGAAAATTCACCTGCAAAAGCGGCTCACCGCCGGTCAGGCTGATCGAGTGGAAAAGCCCTGGCTTATTGAATTGAGCCGCTTCCTGGACCAGCCGCTCAACCGGGACCGGATTATCTTTCTGCTCAAAGTGATGGCTCCCTGGGACATTCTCGACCCGGTATTGCCTGGTCAGTTCCAGCGCGGCCGGAGAATCGCAATATTGGCAGTTGAGGTTGCAAGACGCGAAACGAACAAAGATCTGCCTTTCGCCGACATATAGCCCTTCCCCCTGGATCGAGGCAAATATCTCGTTAAGCTGGGCGTTCGTTGTGCTCATAAACCTTCACCCGTAGCAGCAGCATAGTAAAGCTGACAAAGAAGACCGCCACGATCAGGAGGAGGGAAAAGAACTGCTGGATATCGGCCCGGATCATTGCCAGGCCGATCGAGCCCAGGACGATCTGGACCGCGTAGAGGGTCAAGACGGTCGCTTTTTGTGAGAAACCCATCAGGTGGATCCGGTGATGGGAATGGTCCTTCCCCGGCTGGCTGAATTTTATCCGATGGAGAAAGCGGTTGGAAAAAACAAAATAGGTATCAAAGATCGGTATCCCCAGGATGATCAGCGGCACGACAAACGAAATTATCTGCAAGCGTTCGATCCCCAGTGTCAGCGCGATATTCCACAAAGTGAAAATATTGAGTTTGACCGCCAGCATCGCCATTAAAAAACCAAGCAAAGTGGACCCGGCCTCCCCCAGAAAGATCGAAGCGGGATTAAAATTATAACGGAGAAAACCAAGGGACCCTCCCATGATCGCCAGCGATAAAAGAAGCAGGTCAAGCTGCCCGCTGTTAACGGCTAAGATCGCGAAAAAACCGGCTGAGATGCAGGATATGCCGGTGACCAGCCCGTCCATCCCATCAAGCATATTCATCGAATTGGTCATAAAAGTTATAAAACAGGCGGTAACCAGCCAATTAAGCCAGTTGACCGAAAAGAAAGTCAAGGTTATACCCGAAAAATAAATAAAAAGAAAAGAGAAAAGGAGATGAGAGAGGATCTTATTGCGCGCCCTTATCTTGATATCGGCATCATCAACTAAACCAAAAATGACAAAAAGGAAAGCAAAGCCCAAAACCGACCATAACTCCCGCTGATTTGGAAAATAAAAGATCAATCCCAGCCCGATCGCCAGGAGGATCGCTTCCCCACCCATCCGCGGAATGGGTTGGTTGTGGATTTTACGGAAACCCGGTTTATCCAGGATCCCGGTTTTATTTGAAAGCCATTTAGCCAGCGGAGTAAAAACAAGGGCGCCGATCAACGAAATAACAAAGACCATCAAATTTGTAACCATTACTGGTAATTATAGAACATTAAACTCTTTTTCGCCAATATGCCAAAATATCTGCCAGGGTAGTGTCAATCGGTATTATTGGCTGCCAGCCAATCGCTTTCAACTTTCGACTATCAATTTTCATACTGGTCAGGTCGGAGGGCCGACAGCGTTCGGAATCAATTGTCACTTTGATCGGCACCCTCGCCAAAGCAATCAGTCGGTCCACCAGCTCCTTAAGCCGCCGAGTCTCTCCGCGACAAATGTTATAAGCTTCGCCGCTTTTCCCTTTTTCCGCCAGCAGAACGTACGCTTCGACCACATCGCGGACATCGGTAAAATCACGATCCATCTCGATATTGCCGACCTTGATCTCCCCTCCTCCGGTCTTTTCCAGTTCGACGATCTGGCTGGCGACGGAGGGGATAAAGAACACCGAAGTTTGCCTCGGACCAATATGGCTAAATGGACGGGCTATGACCACCTTCAATCCAAAGTTATTCGCGTAAACCCTTCCCAAATGATCAAGAGCCGCTTTGCTGACCGCGTAAGGGCTCTTGGGAATGATCGGCGAGCTTTCGCTGGTCAAAACTTTTTCGCTCAACGCTTCGCCGTAGATTTCGCTGGAAGTGACCAGGACGACCGTCGTTTTAGGCAGATGATGCCGGGCCGCTTCCAATAAATTCAGGCTTCCCAGGACATTCACGATAAAACATTTGCGGGGATCGTCGAGCGAATCTTTAACGCTACTGACCGCCGCCAGGTGATAGATCTCGTCGGGTGCTTCGGCCGCGATAAACTTTTCAAGAGCGGAGGAATCGTTAAGATCGAGGGGAATTAGTTTCAATTGCGCTTCGATCGCCGCCAGATTATCCAACGGAGTACCCGGTTGGACGGAACCGGTAACCTGCCGGCCGCTTTTCAGCAGCGCTTCGGCCAGAAAGCTTCCGGCAAACCCGTTGATTCCGGTGATAAATGCTTTCATTCCGCCTGATTGGTCTTGAGGTCGGAATCAACCATCATCTTGACCAGCCCCTCAAAGCTGACCTTCGGTTTCCACCCCAGCACTTTCCTGGCCTTGGCGTTATCGGCAATCAGAAGATCGACTTCGGCTGGCCGGAGGAACCGTTTGTCGACTTCAACGTATTTTTTGTAATCGAGCCCGACATGGGAGAAGGCAATCTCGACAAATTCGCGGACACTGTGGGTCTCCCCGGTCCCGATAACGTAATCGTCCGGTTTCGCCTGTTGGAGCATCAGGTACATAGCTTCAACATAGTCGCCGGCAAAACCCCAGTCCCGTTTAGCTTCCAGGTTTCCCAAACCAAGCTTTTGCAGTTTACCAAGCTTGATCCTGGCGACCGCGTCGGTAATCTTCCGGGTGACGAATTCTTTGCCGCGCCGGGGCGATTCGTGGTTAAAAAGGATCCCGGAACAGGCAAAAATATTATAAGACTCACGGTAGTTAACGGTAATAAAATGACCGTATGCTTTGGCGACGCCGTACGGACTGCGCGGATAGAACGGGGTCGTTTCCGACTGCGGCGTTTCCAGGACCTTGCCGAACATCTCGCTCGATGAAGCCTGGTAGAATTTGATCTTCGGGTTAACCAGGCGGATCGCTTCCAGCATCCGGGTCACCCCAAGAGCGGTAAACTCCCCGGTCAGGACCGGCTGGTTCCAGGAGGTCGGCACGAAAGACTGGGCGGCCAGGTTGTAAACCTCGTCCGGTTTAACTTCTTGAATGACTTCGATGATCGAGAGCTGATCGAGCAGGTCGGCCTGTTTCAAGGTGATCTTATCCATCAAATGGTTGATCCGGTCAGAGCTTTCGGTGCTCGCCCGGCGGACCATCCCGTAAACTTCGTACCCCTTGCTAAGCAAAAGTTCGGCTAAATACGAGCCATCCTGTCCTGTAATTCCGGTAATTAATGCTTTCATATGTAACTCCTTTGTCGCCCAATTATAACATAATCCTAGCGGAGGACTTCCTGGTAAATCCGGTAAACATTCGGACCAAGGTTCGCCTTATTATAAAGGGTGTTCGCCCGCTGGCGGCCGTTTTCCCCAAGAAAACTCCGCTTCTGCGGATCGGCCCGCAATTCATTGATCGCTTTGGCTAGGGCAGAACTATCTTTGATCGGCACGACCAGTCCGGTCACGCCGCGCTGGTTGACGTAAGTAACCCCGGTCGGCAGGTCGGTCGTGATAACCGGCTTGCCGCAAGCCATCGCTTCCACCTGAACAATTCCAAACGCTTCACTGTTGGCAATCGACGGCAGAACAAAGATGTCGCAAGCCTGATAATAGTACGGGAGAGCTTCGTCGCCGACATTGGGAAGGACCCGAACCTTATCCTGCAATCCAAGCGTGGCGATCAGAGCGGCCAATTCTCCCTTGAGGGGTCCGTCGCCAATAATAAGCAGGCGGCCGTTCACTTCGGTCATCGCCCGGATCAGAAACTCAACTCCTTTGTAATAAACCAGGCGGCCGACAAAAAGGACCACGAATTCAGCTTCCCCGCGCAATATTTGGACTTTAGGATCGTCCGGTTTTACCGCGGTCAAACGCTGAAGATCTATCCCGTACGGAACAACTTCGCATTTCCTCTTATAATCCGGCAGGAAAAGCGAGGAAGAGATGTGATGCGGAGTGGCGACCAGGATCTTGTCAACCCTGCCTAGAAAGCTCCGCAAAAAAGGCTCGTAGAGCTTCCGCTGGAAGACCTGTTTGACAATATCGCTGTGCCAGGAAACAACGATCTTTCCTTTTTTGGGACCGAGCAGTTCAGAAAACTCAGCCAGGGGGAACGGCATCTGGAAATGCAGGATATCCGCTGTTCTGCTTTTCAACCAATACGGAAAAGTTGGGCAAAGTGGGACGGAGAACTTCTCTCCAAAACTCGCCACCCTGGTCACCGGCATCCCATCGACTATTTCACGGGTGGTCTGTCGCGTTTCATTGGCGGTTAGGGCTTCAAGCGAAAGACCGGGAATATCTTTGAGGCCAAGCACGACCTCACGAGTGTAGCTCTCCACTCCGCCGCGATAAGGGAAATAATGCTTGACAACTTGCAGAACTTTCATTTCGCCGCCTCTTTAATGAGCGCCAGGGTCGCGCTGGCCGCTTTCTCCCAGGAAAACTTCTTGGCCT
>JAHJKL010000021.1 GCA_018822365.1 Candidatus Margulisiibacteriota bacterium | reverse complement strand
TATTACCAAGGATTTTGGCTGGACCGCCGGGGACAGCGGAACAACTGCTTTTACGACCGATGGCGGCATCAACTGGGGGACTTACGATTATACTCCGGCAACCAACATCAATGATATTTTTGTCAGGCTGGTCTATCCGGGTGAGCTGGCCGGGGTTTACGCGTATATGTGCGGCGACGCCGGACGGATCTACCGACTCCGCTCACCGACGGTAACAGCCCTTACTCCCAGCACCCGGTATCGCGGCTGGATCGGGACGATCGAGGTCAGCGGGACCGATTTTATGCCGTCGTATCCCGGCGGCAGTCCGCTTTCATCGGCTTTTATGAAGAGCGGTGAATCTTCCTTTGATTACGATGTTGACGTCATGTCTACGACATATGAAAGCGCAAGTAAAATAGTGATAAATGTCTTTATCGATCCAACCGTGGAGGCGGGGACCAGGGACCTGCTGGTCACCAATCCCGATTCGACCGCGACCAGAGAGATCAACGCTTTAACCATTATTAATGGGTCCGGAGAGGTGACGATCAGCCGGGTTTCGATCAACGGCAACATTTATCCGGAGGCGTTATCCTCCGAATTGCCCGCGACGACTGTCAGTCCCAATCCGAGGATCAGTTTTGACATCGCGACCATTGCGCCCAATGTTTTGAGCTTAGACAGGATCAAGGCGAAGGTTGTTGCCAGATATAATGATGGGGTAAATGTTGTCACGATCATTGAGGATGTGCCAGACGCCAATATTGCCCTGGACACGACCTTGCCGGTGACCAAAGCATATGTCAGGGACTTTATCTTTAACGCCAATTTGCCAAATACTGACGGCCGGCCGGTCACCCTCTTCTTTTATGCCGAAGACGATGCCGGGCATGTCGGGATCATTCGCTACGACCTTTACACCGAAGGCGGGGGGGGCGGGACTGCGGTTGAAGAGACCAGAGCGATTACTACTCCGGTGGAAATAGACCGCCCCGATGGGAATTTTTGGGCCACGGTTTGGACCAGAAATGGGAATTTGCCCGACCAGATTGAATGGATCATTGTCAGCGGAATCAAGACCGGCCAGGTGATCTACCGGAAGCTGTACAGCAAAACAGGGGCCTTTGGCACCAAAAAAATGGATGTCAGCACCCGGGCGGATAGGGCCAACTTAAAAGCCGAGGTTCGTGATCTGCGGCCGGACAGGTCGGCTCAAATTGGGATGTCGGTCTTTATTGATCCGGCGACCGGGAGGAAGATCTCAAAGGCGCCGATTCTCTTGATTCCTGGCTCAATGTTGCAGCACCATATACCGTAAAGAAGGCAAGGCTAAAGGGACAGGCAAGGGTTAAGGTATAGGGCATAAGAAATATAATGAAAAGAGTTTTAACTCTACTATTAATAATGGTGATGGCGGGGGTGGCCCTGGCGGAATATGTCGCCCAGGACCCGACCCGCTATATTCCCAACGCCAGGGTCCTTGGCCTGGGCAAGGCTTATATCGGTCTATCTGACGATGCCGGCGCCATGTATTCCAATCCGGCCGGTATGGCTGGAGTAGAGGGGTGGCAGCTCTCGTCAATGTCCGGCAAGTTTTTGGATGAGTATACATATCTTTCCGCCTCTGGTTTATACGCGACTGATTATGGAGTGATAGGCTTCGGTTTTGCCGGGACCTCGATCGGCGGCGCTTATGCCACCACCATTGAAGCCGCTTCCGATCCGGACGACCCGATCTACGTGGTTGATTCTTCCCAGCCGGTCATGGGGAACTACAACAATGCCATAGTCATTTCCTACGCCAACGAATTGAAAAAAATGGGGTATCTTAGGCTGGACAAACTCCCCTTTGCCGATAAGATCTCGATCGGCGCCAGTGTCAAGCTTTTCAAGGCGGCCCTTTACGGCGACAGTATTGTCGGCGGGGATGCCAGCGGCTACGAGCTTGACCTTGGGCTGACCGCCAAACCGCAAAAATGGCTGAAGTTAGGGGCAACCGCGACCAATGTCCTCCCCGGGGCGATGGGGGGGAAATTAGTCTACGCTTCCGGACATACCGAATATTACCCGGTGGTCTTTCTTCTGGGGACCAGTGTTAATTTGTTAGGCAAGGAAGAAAGCCTCTACCGGATCGGCGACCACCAGTTAAAATTACTCGCCGATTACGAAATGCACCCGACAATGAAGAGTTATCCCGGGTTAATGCACCTTGGGGCCGAATGGAAACCGATCGAATATATCGGGATCCGGGCCGGGATCGACCAGGATTCGGCCGGCGACGGCAACGGAGAATTGGTTACCGTTTCAGATATTGCCTACGGGGTCGGCCTTTATTACGGCGGTTTTCGCTTTGATTATGCTTACCACACCTTTGCGGGTGCCCCTAACATTGACAACAGTTTCTTCTCCCTTTCCTATGCGTTCCAGCCTCCCAAGATCGAGATCCCGAAAGAGGCGTTCAAGCTCTATTCGCCAAAAGACAAGCTGATCACTTTCGCGGCGCAGGTCCCGGTCTCGGGTGAAGTGGTTGACTACCGGGTCAAGAGCTTAAGGGCGAACGGAGTGCCGGTCAAATTAAACCTGAAAGGGATGTTCGCGACCACTTACGACCTCTATATTGGCAAGAACGCGATCTCGCTTGAATCATATGCCGACAAGACCTTTATTTTCGGGAAGCGGCCGCGGATATTAAGGCTCATTACTTTCCCGGATGTTCCTATCGGTTACTGGGTTGACCAGCCGACCTCTCTCCTGGCGATGGCCGGAGTGATCACCGGTTATCCCGACGGGACATTCAAGCCGGAAGGGAATATTACCAGGGCCGAAATGTGCTCGCTCATTATCAAGTCAATGATCGGCGTCCCCTCGGGCGATGCCAGAGCGGCCTTCAAAGATGTTTCGGCCAAGCACTGGGCCGCGCCATACATCGCGGAAGCGGCCAAGAAAGGGATTGTGCTGGGTTACCCGGGAAATGTCTTCAAGCCAAACGGGAAAATCACCCGGGCTGAAGGACTTTTAATGATCGCCCGCTTTGCCGGAATCGCCGAAGAAGTTTATCTTAATCAATTCCCGGATATCAGGGTCAACCACTGGGCGGCGCAGAGGATCTCTGGAGCCTACAACGCCGGGATCCTGGAATACCTGAAAGGGCGCGGCTTTGAACCGAACAAACAGCTGACCCGCGCCGAGACGGTGGAGATGCTGCAACGGACTAAAGTTGTGCAGGACTTGCTCAAGCGCGACCTGCTCAATTGGGATAGTTATTAAAAATGATAAATAACGCTCGTAAAAAAGTTATTTCTGAAATATTTCGTGATGTAACGAAGTTGACGGTTATTGCCTTAGTGGTAGGACAATTTGTTCCCGGCAACCCATTTAATTTAGCGATTTTTATTTTTGGGCTATTGGTGTCAGCATTAATGGGCTTTGTCGCGGCATTATTTGCCGTTAGCGACAAGGAGGAGGCTTAAGAATGGAATCTCAAATGGTAGTTTACCTGGCGCTGGCGGTATTATCGTTATTTATGATAATTATTTATTTTCTCTGGGGGGGGCCGCCCAAAGGGGTTTTGTAGCTCAATTGGGAGAAGGGGAAAATGGCGGTAAAAGAGAAGACTCTAAATTTAAACTTTAGTTACGTGCGGAAGAGGATAAAGAAAGAAAAGATCCTACCGGCAATCTGTTCTGGTTATGTGCCGGTCTCTTATTCAAATAGTTGCGCCAAGGCAAAGGTCTGCAAGAATGCCACCTACGGCGGTGACGACGGGAAAGAAAGCGGCGTTTGTTATGGCGGGACGACAGAGGAAGAGCGAGTGGATAGAGAAAGGTATATAATCAGAAAGTTAGGAGAAAAGAAATGAGCGAAGCTAAATTAGATTTAATACTAAATGAAATTGGTTCGATGAAGGAAGATATTGGCTCCTTGAAAGCTGGACAGGAAAAACTGGAAAAAGGGCAGAAAGAGCATTATGGGCTGATTCAAAAGAATGGAGTGGCAATTGAAGCTCTTCATTCCGATGTCAAGGCGGTCGCCGAAGGGCATTCGGTTTTGTTTAATAAAATAGATGAAGTGAAAGAGTTGGTCAGGGGAGTTGACGACAAAGTTGAAGAAAAGAGGAAAGTAGTAAAAGATATTGATCGGGATTTGAAAGCGCATGTCAAACTACCGGTGCACGCGTGACCAGCTTAATGGGAGTTTATTGATGTTTAACCGATGTTGCCGAGCCTGATAAGGGGGCTTTCTAACATGGATCCTTTAATA
>JAHJKL010000020.1 GCA_018822365.1 Candidatus Margulisiibacteriota bacterium | reverse complement strand
GAGGTCAAAGACAATGTCTTTTTCAAGGATTCCCAGAACCGCTTCTACTATGCCAATCAGGTCAACATGAAGAACAGGACCATGAGCAAGGTCATGGTCTACGAGGTCCAGCCGGGGGCTTTTCCCCGGACGATCCTGGCCGATAAAGCCAATTTTACCGGGAAGATATGGGAACTGCATCAGGGAGTGATCCATAAATACGACCAGCAGGGGAACTTGAGCTACGAAGCGAAATTCGACCGGATGAGGATCTCCGTGGTCGAAGACCTGAACCGGTTCAGCGAGCAGAAAACTTTTGCCGACATGGACCGGAAAGAGCTCCAGGGGATGATCGACTCGATGGCCAAAAGCGGGACTAATACCAGGGCGCTGTTGACCGAGC
The DNA here is from genome assembly GCA_018822365.1 of Candidatus Margulisiibacteriota bacterium. Taxonomy (NCBI): domain Bacteria; kingdom Bacillati; phylum Candidatus Margulisiibacteriota; species Candidatus Margulisiibacteriota bacterium. The sequence goes on along the minus strand of JAHJKL010000020.1, from coordinate 5,333 downwards.
TTTATTTAAAATATTCGATCCCGCTCACCTGTTTTATTTTTGCGTTGGTCGGGATCCCGTTCTCTCTTTCCTCTCCCCGCTCAGGCCAGACCTGGGGGATCGTCGTGACCATCGTTTTTATGTTCACTTTTTATGTCTTTGCGTCGGTCTTCCGCTCGCTCGGCAAAGGAGGGTTGATCACGCCGGAGATGGCCGCTTTTGGTCCGCAAACAAGCTTTATGATTATTGGTTTTGTAATGCTATACTTTCAGGGAAGGTATCGCTAAATGGAAACACTGCTTGACCCGATAGAGTTAAAGGCTTTGGGGAAAAAAGAATTGGCCGGGGGGGCTTTTAAAAAGTCGCAATCCTTTTTTGCTCAAGCCGCGCTTCTTTCCCCGCATGTTTTCCCTTATATCATGCTCGACTATGAGCGCTGCATCGGCCAGGACCCGGCGAGAGTTGGGCCGCGGATGGCGCTGGCCGGTTTTCTGCTAGCGACCGGGCATCTTGATGCCGCACTTTTGGAGTTGGAAGAGGTCTTGATCGCCGACCCCCGCAATATCGAAGCCTACAACGCCCTGGGGCGCCTTTACATTTCTTTGGAGAGGATTGACGACGCTATTGCTCTTTTGGAGCGCTCGATCAAGGAAGGGGTGCGCGATGTGATCTTGATCGAGATCCTGGCCGGAGCGTACCTGGAAAAAGGGCGGATCAATGAAGCGATCAAGTTCTATGAAGAGATCCTGACCCACCGGCCAACCGACAAGCAGACCATGCGGATCCTGGGGGAGCTCCATGCCAGGATAGAAAACTACAAGCAGGCGGCCCGCTACTACCAGTTGATGTTTTCCGACGACCCGGAAGTGGTGCGCGAGGTCGTCCAGCGGCTGGAAGGGCTCTTGCAAAAAGTTGAGGCGAGCATTGAGATCAGGGAGATCTTGTCTGATGTTTACATGCGGACGATCAAGCCGGAGGCGGCAGTAGAAAAATTGAAAGAGATCCTCCGTCTGGAGCCGGCCAAGCTGGAAGAGATCATCACCCGTTTGCGCGTAGTCCTGAAAAGCTATCCCAGCCTCCCTTCGGCGGTCCTGGCGCTGGCTGAGGCGCTTCGGACCAGAGGTGACCTGAGCTCGGCGGTTGAACAATATAACGAATTGATCAAATCCCATCCGGAAATGGTCGGTGAGGTTGCCGACGGCTACCGCTCGATACTGGATAGCTGTCCCGAACAGATCCTGGCCCGGACCTACCTTCTTGATATTCTCCTTGGCCAGAACCGGACCGAAGAGGCGCTGACCGAACTTGGCAAGATGGTTGAGATGGACCCGTCGGCAGCGGAGATGGTGATCCGCAAATGCCGCGAGATCCTGCGGGCCAAGCCGCAGCTTTTAGCGGCCCACGTCGTACTTGGCAAAGCCTGTTTGGCCAAAGGTGATTTCCAGCGGGCCGCCCTGTCAGCCGAAGGGGTCATCAATATTGACAAGAAATATGTCCCGGCATACCTGTTGATGGGAGAAGCGTATGCCAACCTGAACCTGCCGCGCAAGTCGGTAGAGACTTTTCGGACCGCTTTATCCCTGGACCCATATAACCTGGAGGTTCACGAAAAATACCGGTCGGCCAAAGAAGAACAGCTTGACCTGGAGATCGTTACCCTTAAAGAGAAATTGCAAGAGGACTCCTGGAAGCTTTCCCAGCATCTTGACCTGGCCAAAGCTTACCTGGAAAAAGGGGACCGGGAGAACGCTATTCGCCAGTTGCAGCTTGCCCAGAAAGACCAGGTGCGCGCTCCTCTTGCTTTTTTAATGCTTGGCGGGGTTTACCGGAGCATCGGGCGCTTTGACCTGGCTGTCGATAATTTTCAAAAAGCGCTGCAGTCGGCCAATCAGGAGCAAGCCAAGATCCTCCGGTTCAATATTGGGACAACTTATGAGTGCGCCGGCGAACCGCGTAAAGCGATCGAAATGTTTGAAGAACTGATGCAGGAAGATCTGGATTTTGCCGACTCGCAGAAAAGAAGTCGGCAGCTGCAGGGGGCAAGCCTCCAGAGCATGCGAAACAAACCGTTGAGAGCGGTTATTACCGACTACGGGAGTGCCAACATTATGGCGGTTTGGGGGAAGGAATTGCGGATCCCCGGCCGGGCCAGCGATGACGTCAGCATCTCTTTTGGCCACGAACACAACCAGAACGGGGTCGAATATTTCATGAAAGGGATGTGCCAGGCGGCGGAAGAAGAATTTCTTCTGGCGGTCCAGCTTGACCGGCGCTTTGCCGCTGCGTCCAACAACCTGGGGCTGGCCCTTATGAAACAGGGAAAGCTGGAAGAAGCCCGCTTGCGGATCAACGATGCGGTCCATGTTGATCCCGCCTCCCCGGTTTTCCACAACAACCTGGGGGTGGTCAACTATCTTTTGGGCCGGCTGGAGTTCGCTGTGATCGCGCTGGAGCGGAGCTTTTCGCTTGATCAGGACTCGCCAACCATCTTCATTAACCTGGGGGATGCCTATTACTTCAGGCAGGAAGCGCAGAAAGCGATCGAACTTTACCGGCAAGTCGGCCCCTTCGATCCGCTGGCCGACCTTGCCAAACAGCGGCTTCTCTACAAGATCCCGTAGGTGATGAAAAATAACCTTTGCCTTTGCCTCTGTCTTTGCTTTATGGCTCTCCCTGTTTTTGCCGATAAAGAGAAGATCCCGGTCAACATCAAAGCCGAAACCCTCAAATATTATGAAGATACCGGCCAACTGAAGGCTTCCGGTTCGGTTGAGGTCAAATTAAAAGAGATGACCATTTTTGCCGATAACCTGCTTATGGATGCCGGGTCTAACATCGCGACTGCCGAAGGGAACGTTAAGCTCTTTGCCAATGAGTATCAGGCCAATGCCGATTATTTAACTTATGATACCAGCGCCGAATCGACCTCATTTCTTGGCTTTCATTCGGCCGTTGCTCCTGCTGCGCTGAAGGGAGAGGTTTATGTCAGCGCCCGGCGCCTGGACGAACAGAACCGGAACATGCTTGGCGGACCGGGAGAAGTTTCAACCTGTGACCGGGAGATGGAGCATTACTGGCTGGCAGCCGATCGGATCGCTTATTATCCAGATGACCGGATGGAGGCGTGGAACGTGGTGGTCTGGGTTGGGGAACTTCCTCTCTTCTGGCTTCCTTATTATGTTTACGATCTTAAAGGGGAAAAGAAACGGAACTGGGTCTTTGGGACCAACGACATAGAAGGGAACTATGTTAAAACGACCTGGAATTATCCGTACGGTTTGCTTTATATCGACCAGATGGAAAAGAAAGGGTGGGGATATGGGACTGAAGTCGCTTATGGTTTAGCGGCGATAGGCTTGGGAACATTTTATCTTTATCATGTTGATGAGCGGGATACCGCCAGGTCTGACTGGGTGACTAAAATTACCAGCAAACGCGAACTTGACAGCAAGACGACCCTGGGGATGGAACACCGCTATTCGTCCACCTACCAGGTGCCGGCCGGCCGGAGCGATTATACTTCGTTCAGCCTCAACTTAAACCACGCGGATGAAGACAGGGGGGCGATTGCCCTGATCACGCTGGATGACCGTTACGCCGGGACCGAGCGGTTTAGTTTTTCTTTTGACCGGACCGTCGGAGCGACCGCTTTTGCTTACTCGATCAATTATGACCAGGCGAAAAATGCGCCGGGGTGGGTCCGCAATTCCCAGCGGTTGTATTTCAGCCGTCCACTCTGGTCTGACGCGGTGGTCCTGTCGACAGGCGCGAATTATTATTATAACTTGCCGCAAGAAGGTGATTCCGGAGAAGAACAGGTCACTCCGGATTTGGTTATCACCGGGCGGGAAACCGACTATTCCTGGAAATTGAGCGAGAACTGGTTCGTTGATTTGCGCCAGCCCCTTTATCCGAACGAGACCCGTTATCAATTTATGGAAAAACAACCGGAATTTGAGATCTACCCCAGGACGCTGGCCCTCAGGCTTTTTAATTTAAGTTCGGCGGTCGGCTACGGTTACTACCGCGAGGTTAAATGGGTCCCCCAACTCAATAAAAACCGTGATTTTTCTACCCAAAGGTCGCGGTTGACTCTGGACGCGAGCCAGGGCTATCCGTTCGGTCCGGGGACCACATTAAACCTGGGGGCGGGCGGGGACCAGTTTGCGTACGCGACCGAAGACCAGATGTATGCCTATCGGGAACGGGCCGGGACCGAGACCGACCTTGGCGGCTGGTTCAGGAACAGCCTAAATTACCGCAAAGGGATCACCGACGGTAATTCCCCCTTCTTCTTTGACAAACTTGGCTCGAATTATCATGATATCAGGGATCGGCTGACCTTTTATCGGGAAGATAAATTGAGCTGGTGGTTTGAGAGCGGCCGGAACTGGCAGACCGCGACCTGGTTCGACCTGATGTCGGGGCTGGTGATCTCGCCGGATAAACAGTGGAGGCTGACCGTTGACGGCGGCTGGGATATTGAGAACCACCGTTATCGCGACCTCCTCTCCCGCCTGTCGCTTAATCCTTACAGTTATTTTGGCTGCAGCCTGGCGGTCAGCCAAGATCTGAATGCCGGCGAGATCCGGCAGGGGAGCGCTTATTACGATATATATTTCCTCGAGAAAGCGCCAAACCAACTACACCTGACCTTCAGTCAGGTGTATGATACAGCCAAGAAGGAGATCCGCCTGCAGGACGTGGCGATCGTCAAAGATCTGCACTGCTGGGAGATGCGCTTTAATTATTCCGATTATCGGAAAGAGTACAGTTTTGTTTTTAGCGTCAAAGCGATCCCAGACGAACCGTTCGGCTTTGGTTCCGGCCGCGGCTTTTATTTTGAAGGCTTTGAAAAAGAGATGAACAAGATCAAGGGGACCGATCAGAGGAGATTTTAATGAGAAACGACAAAAACAACAAACCAGTGACAGGAAACCAGCGACAATATCGTCGCGGTTTCCTGTTTGTTGTTTTTTTGCTTACCGCTTACAGCTTAGCGCTGATAACCGGCTGTGCCCGAACGGTGACCCAAATCGTCCCCAGCGGAGCGGAAATGGTGGTCGAGGCGACAATGCTGGGTACGGTGGAAACGACCGCCAACCGATACTTTATGATCTTGAGCGATTCTGCCGGTTATAAGGTCCAGCTCCCTTTGCCGCAACCGGCGGGGGGGAGAGACGAGCTTCTGGAGCCGGGAACAACTCCGATGTACGGTTCGCAGGAAGCGTACTATATTAATTATTATTCGACCTGGTCCGGGTATATTATCGCTGATCCAGCCGGTTACTTTTTAGTGAAGGGGCCGTTTATTTTTGGCGCGTCAACAACCAGAGAGGTACTTTCCACAACCG
>JAHJKL010000019.1 GCA_018822365.1 Candidatus Margulisiibacteriota bacterium | reverse complement strand
AGAATACGAGATCGGTTTTTTTGAGCCCAAGATCTATGAGGACTCGTTGAACATTGCCGCCGGCCTGCGATCCGGCAATCCGGTGATCGTCAGCCTGAAGCATCTTGATCCGTCGGAGGGGACCAGGCTGATCGACTTTGTTTGCGGGACCGCCTACGCCATTGACGGCCATATGATGAAGATCGGCGATTCGATCTTCTTGTTCACTCCCAGCGCCATTAGAATAAATTCCAGCGAAGACCGCGGGAACATCGGCGAAGAGATCCAGGAAGGAAAAAGAGACTCTTTCTTTTCAAGATGAAGATAGCCTTTATCGGTTCCGGGAAAATGGCGGAAGCGCTGATCAGCAGATTGCCGCCGCGCCAGGTCATGATTTCCGACATTGATCGGGCCCGCCTGAAGTTTTTGGGCAAAAAATACTCTGTTAAAATTGCCGCCGGCAATAAAGAAGCTTATGACGAAGCGGAAGTGGTCGTGCTGGCGGTCAAGCCTCAGCAAATAGCAGAGGTCATAGCTGACTTGAAATGCCTGGGAAAGAAACTGGTTGTTTCGATCGTGGCCGGTATTCCGCTATCAAGTCTGCAAAAAAACTTTCCCGGTTCGCCGGTGGTCAGGGTAATGCCAAACAATCCCTGCCTGGTCGGAGCGGGAATATCTGCCCTGGTCAAAGGAAACCGGGTGACCCAGGGCCAGTTTAAGCAAGTGGAAAAGATCTTCAAACTGGTCGGTGAAACTGTGGTTGTACCTGAAAAATGGTTCGACGCGATCACCGGACTTTCCGGTTCCGGTCCAGCCTACGTTTATGCGATGATTGAAGCCCTGATCGAGGGTGGCAAGAGGAACGGTCTTCCCGGCGAGCTGGCTAAAAAACTGACCCTGCAAACGGTTTACGGCGCGGCAATGACCGCGTTAATAAGCAGGGTCGAGCCGGGAAAACTGCGGGAAATGGTAACCTCTCCCGGCGGGACAACAATGGAAGGATTAGCGGTCCTTAAGGACCGAAAGGTTTCTGAAGCTTTTGCCGCCGCTGTCTTGGCCGCGGCCCGGAAGTCCAAGCTTCTCGGAAAACAGTGGGCAAATTAGCCGACGCACAATAACCGCAATTATTTGGAGGTTTGAAGGATGTCAGTATTAGTCGTAGGGACCATTGCGCTCGATTCAATTAAAACGCCGTTCGGCGACAAGCAGGATATTTTAGGAGGCTCGGCGGTTTATGCCGCGGTCGCTTCCAGTTTTTTTGCGCCGACCACTTTGATCGGCCCGATCGGCCATGATTTTCCCAAAGAACATCTTGAATTCCTCGGTTCGCGCGATATCAATTTGAATGCTTTGCACAAAATAGACGGGCCGACCTTTCGCTGGCAGGGGTACTATGAATATGACATGAACCAGGCCCATACCGTCGATACCAAACTGAACATTCTGACGCGATTTGACCCGCAGGTGCCGGAAGGATTGCGCGATACCCCATACGTTTTTCTGGCCAACCTTGACCCCGCGCTCCAGCTTAAGGTGATCTCTCAGTTGAAAGGCCCTAAATTTATTGTCGCGGACACCATGAATTTTTGGATCGATTCCAAAAGGGAGCTTCTCCATCAATTGATCAAAAAGGTCGATCTGATGGTGATGAACGACGGTGAGATCCGCCAGTTCATGGAAACGCCGAACATTCCTTTGGCCGCCCGCCGTTTGATCGAGCTTGGCTGTCGCGGCGTGATCGTTAAAAAGGGGGAGCATGGGGCCCTCTTTTTCAATAAAGACGACTATTTTGCCGCCCCATCTTACCCCCAGGAAGAATTAAAAGACCCGACCGGGGCAGGAGATACTTTTGGCGGCGCTTTCATCGGTTATCTGGCCAGGAGCGACGACCGGAGCGCCGAAAATATCCGCCGCGCGGTGGTGATCGGTTCGGTCATGGCTTCATTTAATGTCGAAGACTTTAGCTTGGAGAGGATGAAACGCCTGAAGCGGAAAGAAGTCCGCGAGCGTTTTGAGAAGATCAGGGGGTGTACCAAATTCAATGATTTGGCTGCGTCCCACTGGGAATAAAAAAGGAGAGAAACATGTTAGAAGAATTCAAAAGGATCGGTAATTTTTTGTTCAGGGAAGGGTTGGTCAGTTCACATGCCGGGAGCATGAGTGTCCGTCATGGAGATAAGATATTTATTACCCGGCAGGATGCGATGCTGGGGGACCTGAAAGAAGGGGATATAATTGAGGTTGGCCTGACCGGCGAAGCGGCAGGGGCTTCGAGCGAGCTTCCTGCTCACCGGGCGATTTACAAGGAGACAAAGGCGGAAGCTATTGTGAGGGCCTTCCCTCCCCAGGCAATCGCCATTTCGATCACCGACAATAAGATCGTCCCGCAGGATGGGGAAGGGTTAAGGCTGCTGCATGCCGCGGCAATTGTCCGCTCGCATCAGCCGGTCGGATCTGACGAGACGGT
>JAHJKL010000018.1 GCA_018822365.1 Candidatus Margulisiibacteriota bacterium | reverse complement strand
ATATTAAGGGTGATTTTTTGCCTCCTCCGCGCCCTACGCCGTCCCGACTCAATATTCCTCGTCGGGACGGCTCCGGGTGACAGGGGCGAAAAAATGCTATTGGCATGACATCTTTTTTTGGAGGTGTCGCTTATGGTACGTGTCGTTGGCTTCATTGGTTCCCGCTCCTTGCCCGCTTCTTTTTCTCCTCTTGTTTCTTCGGCCGTTTCCCTCTTCCTGGCTCGTGGTTTCCGGGTTGCTTCCGGTGGCGCTTCGGGGGCTGATTCATTCGCCCTCTCTGCCTTGCTCCGGCAGGGGGCCGCTTCTTCCGGGGTGCTTTTCTCTGCTTGGTCTTCTGCTTCCGGCTTTCCCGCTTCGGTTCGTCCCCAGGTCAGCCAGTTTCTTGCTTCCGGCGGCCAGGTCGTTTGGGGTTCTGCTTTGCCCGGCGCTTCCCGCCAGCAGGTTGTCTCCGCGCTTTTGGGCCGCAACCGGCGGCTGGCCTCTTCCTGCTCGGTTCTGGTGGCTTTCCTCTTCGGTCCATCCCGTGGCTCCCTCTTTACGGTGCGTCAGGCGGTTAGCCGCGGTGTTCCGGTGGTGGTTATCCTTTGCGGGGGTGGGGCCGCTCTCCCCCCTGATTTGGCCTCTCATTGCTTCGTTTTTTCCGTTTCGAATGTTTGATTATTTAATTTTGTTTGGTGTTTGTCTCTTGTTTCTTGGTTATTTATTAAAAAAGGAGGTGCTTTAATGGCTATTTCAGTTTTGTCTCCATGTCTGCAGTGCGGCAACTTGCTGCCAGGTGTAAGGTGTCGTCCTCACAATCGGACCAGATGCGCCCGGTTTCTCAACTATGTTCAGTCTCTTAGTAAAAACCGCGCCCACCATATTCTGATCAAAGAATTGAAAGAATTAATTAATAAATAGAGGAGGTGTTTCAGATGAGAAGATGTTCTGTTTGCCGGGCATTGCTGACCCCTTGCAACGAGGGGCTTGATCATATCGGTTTCGAGCCGTACACGCTCAACCGGGTGGTCTTTATTTGCCAGGGTTGCTTGAATTCGATCCAAAATCAGATCGAGTATGGCATATCTTACCAATATGCCGAGGTTTGATCCCACCAGGCCCGCTTCCTTTCACCAAAGGGGAGCGGGCCATTTTTTTGGTTATTTTAAAAAGGAGCTGGTAAAAATGGGTGAGTATATTAAAAACATTGCGACCGGGGAAGAGATAAAGATCGGGGTCATGGATGGGATCCCGGGGTTGATCCGAAAAGATTTCGCTATTCCTGTCCCTTTGGGCGATTCTAAACAAATTTTGCCTGCGATTGTTGTGAAGTTTTGTTTAGCCTTCCCCAGGAGTTGATAAATAAAGCCCTGGAGCAAATGAGGCCGGAACAACGAAATTATCTTGCTCCTTTGCTAAAAGCGAGACTCTGATCCAAAAGGGGGCGTCAGCGCCCCCTTTTTTATGGTCGCCGGTAAAAAAAGACGCTTTTTGGTGAAATTATGTCAAATACTGAACGACAACATTATGATGAAAATAGACAGAACAACGCATCAGAAACAACGACCCATTTCCTTAAGCAATCTTGTGGATGTGCTTGGGCATGCCAGAAAATTGTTTAGGAATATGCCTCCTAACTCGACCTTGTTAAATGTTCATGAGAATATTCATGAGGTCATCCAGGGGCTTAATTTTCGCAACATCCAGGTCTATTCGCCGACAGGAGAGGGGAAATGGGAAAGACGCTTTGTCTCCTCCGCCTGGGGAGCGAATGGAGAAAGCAAATACGATCCTCATAAAGGTGGGGCAGAGCCGCAGACAACTTTAAAGAGTGTTATTGATGGCGATAAGCGAGCATATGTTGTTGATATTGCCGACCTTTCAACTTTTACCAGGCAGGGATTGGTTGCCGATTCCGCTTCGATTGAGAATGATCTAAAGTGTTCAACCGGTCCAACAGGCATGATCTTTATTAAGATTGTTTCTCCCATCTCAAGGGAAGTTATCGCGGTTATCCAAATCCATAATCGAGTGACGCCGGGAGAGGCGAGCGTTCCCGGTGCACTTTTGCCTAAAAACCTGACGGAAGCGGAAAGGGTTTTGACCCAATTGGAAGCTATTTTTGATGAGGCGGCATTGGCGATCGAATCGATACGCCAGCGGGAAGCCTCCGCCCCCCCTCCGCGGAGATTGTTTAGCTTTGACGCGGCGAAAATGCTGTCCGAGGATGGTCTTTATAATCCGAACGGCGATATCCCTTATCCAAGAAATGAGCGGGAATTTTCTCGTGTCTTGTCCAGACTTGTCGACAATAGGGGGCGATTCCCCGGAGATTCCGACCCTTTAATCGTCAAAATCAACGGCGAACCATTCTTTTCCCCGGATGTTTCCGGCACAACTCATGTTTCTTTGAAAAGACGGGGAGAGGTTTTCCGTTCCGAAGATTTTTCCCCCCGCGCCCACGCGCGGGGAAAAGAGAGTGGACTAATCTTTGTTGCCGATCTGATCACGCAAATTGCCACTTATGACGCTTATGGGGTAATGGGATGCAGTTACGATCGCGACCGCTATTACGCGAAAAGATTTTTCGCTTCAGAGAACACTCCTTTTATTTGGCATGGAGGACTTCCGGTCTCCTTTGCCGCCCTCCAGAGGTTTAAGGCTACATTTCAGGATAAAAGATTGTTTTACACTTTTATTCATTTCACTATGACCATGGGGGAGTACCAAAAATATGGATTAACGTATTATTCAGTGCGGGAAGCTGTGACCAGTCTTTTTCTCCATAATTTATGGGGGAAGCTGCCGAATCTTATGATTGACGCCAATGGGAAGCTTAAAAACGAACAATTGGTGATGTGGGTCGCCGCGCATTCCGGCCGGTTTCCGGTCTGGCATGCGTTTCAGCGCGGTTTTGGCAGTGTCCGCAACCCCGAACAGAATAGGGAACTGGCCGGACAGATCATTCATGATATTCATCAAAGAATAACCCCGGAAGCGGAGGTTAAAAGCCGACAGCTCTCCTATGTTGGTCCAATAGACAGTGGAGATAAGGAGTTGATTGCCGCCGTTGATGTCGGTGTTTATCCTCCGGCCAATCGTTATGCTTCCGAAAATAACCGAGTTGTTTTTTCGCAGGATGAGCATCGACTGCCAAGAAAAACTTTTGAGCCATGGTTAAAAGCGATCGGAGGAGAAGAGGGGATTATCAACGGGAATGCCCTGTATATGTTGGGCCAGCTTGATCCCATGATCATATTGCGAGCTAAAATAAGAGAAGAAGCTAGAGATCGGGAGGGAAAAGTTGGCAGGGTAGAGGACCTATTGAATAGATTAAGAAGTATTCTAATCAAGGGGGAATAGTATGATATCGAAAGCAATGACTTCAAGGTTGGCAAGAATAGTTCTTCCAAAAGATTCCACTTTTTGGCGGGTCTATTCGCCGATCATTAAAATTTTGGCTGATTCCAAAGAGCATCAAATTATCCGATCGAAGATAAACCATTGGCTGCGGCTTGAAAAAAAGGATAATGTTTTAGAAGTTGGTTGCGGCAAGGGGGTCTGGCTGTCTGAAGTCGAGGGCCTGGTTTCCACCGCGGTTGGCCTGGATGCGGAGAGTAAAATGCTGGAAGGAGCGGCGGCCAATGTTCAACGGGCTAATCTGGTATTATCGGACCTTAACCAGCCATTGCCATTCAGCGATGGTTCGTTTTCTAAAGTAACCAGCATTTTAGTTGAAGGTTACTTGCGCAACAGAGAGCTTTCCTGTGCTGAAAAGTTCCGTGTGCTTGCTCCGGGTGGAATGCTGGCGGTCGTTACGCCAAAGAAGGGGGCAAGTTTTTTTCGGGTGCTGGTCGCGGAGGCTAAACATCGACGGGCGGAGCAGGCGGTCGTGGAAAGGGGAAATATTCGTCGTTTGCTTCTCGGTGTTACCGCTTCGCTCCTTTTTGGTAAAATGGCCGAACTAAAAGCGGTAGTTGGCGAATGGCATTTTTATGAAAAGGATGAGCTGGTTAATATGTATCGCGAAGCCGGCTTTGAAGTTGTCGCTTGCGAGTCCGTGTATGCCAATCAAGCTTGGTTGCTTATTGCCAGAAAGCCTTCCTAAGGTCTATAATTCAATCCGGTTGATCCTAAAAAGGGGGCTGTTTTATCCTTTTACTGGTGTATATTATTTTTGTCGCGGTTGGGACGATCCTCGCCATAGCTACTCACAACATAAAGCTTCTTTTCCCCTTTTTTGCCGTTCTTGGAAACTCTTCTCTCGGTCTGGTTATTTGTTTAAAGAATCGAAAAAGTCTTATTAACATTTCCTACGCGCTTTCCGCTTTTGTTGCGGTCTGCTGGACTATTGCGATTTCCTTGTATAGCGAAGCCGGAACAGTCCATGAGGCATTATTTTGGAGCAAAGTTGCAGGGGCTTTTTCCGCTTTTATTCCCGTTCTTTTTTTATATTTCTTTTCGGTTTTTCCGAATGAGGATTCCCCGCCAAAAATAAGTTCGGTTATCGCCTGGTTTAGTATCGCGATATTTTTTGCCGCCCTTTCTTTTACCAGATGGATAGTATTT
>JAHJKL010000017.1 GCA_018822365.1 Candidatus Margulisiibacteriota bacterium | reverse complement strand
TTCCCTGATGATCATTTCGCTGACGGCCAAATATGGCTGGAAGCCTGGGCTGGCCATTTTCCTGTTCCGCTGGATGCGTGAAATCAAGCCGTGGGGGATGCTGGAAGTGTTCATGCTGGGGATTCTGGGGTTGGGTTGTATAAAGTTGCCGGTAAAAGTCATAAGGGTTTCCGGCAAAGTCGAAGAGGAATTTCAAACAGTAGGTGATCTCATAGGTGTCGCCCGCTTCCAGGTACTCCCGTATTTTTCTTATATTGGCTAAGTATTTCTCTTGGGTGATGTTTGTTTTTTTATTCATCACCTTATTTTTGGCCTGTTTTTGGAAACCGTCCCGATCAGATCGGGACAGGTTTCTATTTTTAGGTTTCTTATAAACCCCCATCTGGAGAAGGGGAAAAGACGATTTATTTTCAGCGGCAAGTTTTTCCTCAAAACCATACCCGGCTTCGTAGGAAAGGAACCCGGCCAGATAGCAACCCCCAGCAAGTGACGATTCCATTTGGGCAAAACAGGCCGGCAATTCATAGCCTTGCCGCGCCACGATCAGGTCGATCGGCTGTTCAAAAAGTAAAGGTTGTTTTTCAAATTCAATTTGGACAAGCATAAGTGAGGTCTGGGTGCTCCGACATATCGGAGTTGAAGATCATGACCAAGAACCATTATAGCAGATTTAAAAATTCAGAGAAATCGTTGTTGCGTTGAGTTGACTAATATATCAATCGGAATATATAATGAATTCATGTATATAGGGCGGAAAGGTTTTTCATTAATTGAGCTGACCATGGTGATAGTAATTCTTGGCATCCTGGCCGTTTCGGTCTTGCCTCGTTTTATTAATTTTAACAAGCAAGCCGAATTGGGTGTGGCGCGCCATTTTGCCGGGGTTTTAAAAGAAGCGGAAGACATCTATTACACCCGCCTGATCCTGGATAATATTGATCAGTACGAATTGGCGCAACGGTATTTTCTTTCCTTCGTCGCGTTTAGTGAGGGGGTCAGTGACCGCAACACGCTGGCAATAGATAATGGGATCAGGAATCTTCTGCAAAATCCAGGTGGTGAGGTCTTACAGCCGGACAACTCGATTAAGCTGACCTTCAAAAGCGGCGCGGTGGCAAACTATTATCTTAGCCCCACGACCGGCGCGATTACCGCCGAGTATGTCGGGTTTTAACTGCCCCAAAAAGCCACCCTGCGGTTGCGGTCAATGATTGAAAAATGCCTATTCGGGTAAAATAATCGAAAAAATCAGCGGGGGAACTAAGCAAGACCACGGTATATCCTGCCAGCAAAACCCAGAGAAATATTCCTTCGCTCCAACCGCCGGTCGCCGCTTTCAGGTTTATGACCCCATAATTCAGGCAGAGCGGAAACATTACAATAATATATATCGGTAGATATCCGGCGGCCGGGGTGTAGGAGCGGCCAAACAGGAGACCGATCGTTTCTTCCCCGTAGAAAGCAAAAAAGATAAAAGCGGCGAAAAAGACCAGCCCGGCAAATAAATACCCTAACCCCAGATAATATGCCCCTTTTTTACTGACCCGGTGTTTGACCAGCCGTGGATAGACAAGCGGAGAAGCTGCCAGCGCGTAGAGCAGGATCCCTTTGCCGATCATATTAACTATCGCGTACTGGCCGCAATTGAAAGGTGAAAAGATTTTTCCGGCGATGATCATGTCTAGGCTGATGAAGAGTCCGCCGGGGAGGGTGATCAGCAGGATTTTGGCGTATTCGGCGATGATTGCCCGATCGATTTTATAAGTCAGGTTGAGTTCCGTTCCAGTATAAAAAAAACCTTGGATGACCGCGGCGACCGCGCCGACCAGTCCCGATAGGATCGCGGGCAGGACTCCCTTTCCCAGAATAAAAAGCAAAACCCCAGATAACAGCCTCCCCAGGAGCTCGCTTGGGCGGTTGTAAAGGAGCGGATTGTCCTGGTAGCGCGATTGCAGAACCCCCCTGTAAAAATAAAGGCAGGCCCAGACCAGAATGGTCAGTCCGGAGATAAAGAAGACCGCCAGCTCACTCGGACCCTTTGGCGGCGTCCAAAACAGAAGAAAAATGAATTGTACCGCTCCTAAAATGGTCCCGGTCAGCAGAGCCAAGGAGGCGAAGTCACGGAGTAAAAATTGCCGGTTAGCGGTAGGATTTTCGATCAATGTCCTGGCGACCAGTGGTGAAATGGCTTCAAGCGGACGAAGGAAAGCGATCATTAGCGCCATCAGGACAGTGTAGTAGCCATAAGCGGCTGGGCCAAGGGCGCGACTTGCCAGAAAATGAAAGCTATAGCCAAAAAGGCTGGCCAAGACTACTGAAAGAAGGAGCCAGACCGATTTTGTCGCTAATTTTTTCATTCCAGCGATCCAGTATTAAAAAAGTAATAAGGAACGATGACGTATTCGCTAACCCCGCCACGGCACAAAAAATCGTTTAGCAGGAAGTAAAGAGAAAAACGGTTGTTCTGGAGTATAATGTTCGCTTTCCGGTCCCAGAGGGCTGGCGCGATTTTCGGGTTAAAGGCCATTTTTACCAAATACGTTCCTTTTTCCCTAAGTGGGGCGATTTCTTGTATTTGGATCAATTCATTAGAGTACAGTTTCGCTTCCCGTCTGCTTAAGATCCGGAGCCAGAAGATAGAGCCGGTGTATTTGTTCCGGTCTTTTTCGATTATCGCTACCCGGCGGTTGCGCAGAGGGTTGTCGCCCAGCTTCCGATAAATGTCGCCCAGCTGGCGTCCGGCCATTTTTACGCTCCAATCATCGATGCCAGCCTGCCGGTCGGTATAGTTGAATTGAATGACCCGGCTCCCGGCCGGCAATCGGGAAAAGAGAGTAGTTAGGTTGTTAAATCCGTGCCCCGACAAGTAAGCGAAAATGACCACTAGAGCCAGCGCTCCGGTCTGCCAGCGGTGGCGCGGGTTAAATAGCGGGGAAAAT
>JAHJKL010000016.1 GCA_018822365.1 Candidatus Margulisiibacteriota bacterium | reverse complement strand
CGGGCGATCTCTACTTCCATTCCCGCTTCGTCCATCTTAAAAATTCTAACTTCGCCGGAGAGAAGATAGTAAAATCCCTCGGCCTCGCTCCCCGCTTCAAAGATCGTCTCGTCCGCGCGAAAGCTCTTTTCAATCCCCAGCGCCATGATTTCTTTGTCCATGATCATATAGTATAATGTCCGCATGATAAAAAAACTAGTTCCCATGCTCTTGATGGCTGGATTGTTTTTGTCCGGATGCGTTAACTTTGAGGGCCCCAAAGCGGTCTATCGCGATTATAATATCGGCCGGGTGACTTCGGCAGGGATCGAGGTCAACTTCAACTTTGACGTGACCAATCCCAATCCGATCGACCTGACGGTCAATCAATACTCGTATAAGATTCAGATCAACAACAAACTTCTGCTTGATGAAAATCGTCCCGGCTTTACCATGACCGCCAACCAGGCCAAATTAATTACTATCCCGGTTTTAGTCCGCTACGACGCGGTCTTTGGCTCTCTCTTGTCGGTGGTCCAGCGGCTGGCGAGCGGTAATAAAGACGTCGACTATCAAATAGACGGGACGATCAGTGCCGGTGCTTTTGGGGTTGCGGTCTCTTCTCCTCTATCTGCTTCCGGCAAATTCCGGCTTCCGGACAATATCAAGCTTTAAAATTCGTTGCCGATTGATAAGAAGAGATAGACCATTTCGCCAATCCCCAGGCTGGCCCGACCGTTTAACCCAAGCAATGTAGTGAACGAAATTTCTCCCCCATAAGCTTTATAGCATTTATCTAGCGTGATCTGCGCCGGGTCGGCCGCTGGACAGGCTAGGTCTTGCAAGAGGGAGAGGTAGACCCCGTCAATCACCCCGGTTGTTGGCGTCGCGACCGGAAAACGGACCCCCAGCCGACCGGCGACCAGGTTTTTGTTGAGGAACTTGTTCCGGCCGTAACCGATCAGGTTCTCTTCCCCGCCGACCCGGTAGTATTCAAAGAGGGGGAGGTCCCCGCTGCTGAAATATCCCCGGCCGATAAAGAAGAAGGTCTGCTCCGATGGCAGGGTGAAGTAAACGCTCAAGTCGTTCAAGTTTTTGGTGTAATCGTGTTCTCCTCCCCATTGTTTGACCCCGGTCTGCCAGGTCAGTTTGGCCAAAATGCCGTTGCTCGGGAAGACCGGGTCATCAAGAAAATCGAGCTTGGTGCTCAAGGTGTATTTAGCGACATTTTCGTCCGCCAGCAAGGTAAAGACCCTTTCATTGGCAACGCTTATCTTCTCAACCCCGGCGGAAACCTGCCCCAGGAAACCAAGATTGGCCTTGAAGCCGAGCCGAACCCCTTTTGGAATATAATAAAAGGTGGAAATGACCTGCCCCCCGCCGTAAATATCCTGGCTTTTTAAATAGTAAAATAAAACCGCTTCGCCAACCAGGTTCTGTCCCAAGTTTTCCAGCCAGAATTCGGAGGTCAGGCGAAAGTCGTATTCGTTCCCCAATTTTATTTGGATGTTCTGCTGAAGGTTGCGTGATTTAAAATAGTTCAGGGTAAAATCAGCCAGGAGCGAGAGTTGTTGATAAGTGTCGTAGCGGAGGCCGACACCGAGCGAGTTGGCGTGTTTTTCTTTCAAGACGTATAGGAGGTTGTATTCAGTCCCGTTGGGGACCGCCATAAACTCCACGCTTTCAAAATAGCCGGTAGCGTAGATCCGGTCGACGTTTTCCGAAACGTTCCTGATGTTGAACAGCTTCTGGCTCCGGACCAGACTGTTCATCAGGACATCGCTAATGTTCTTTCGTCCGGTAAATTTGACATATTTAATTCGTCCCTCGTCAATGCTAAAAGTCAGCCGGCCGCTGGTTGCTTCAAAAGTGGAGGTGACCCGGGCAAGTTTATATCCGTCAAAGAAATATTTGTTTCCCAATACCCTGCGGTCGGCCTCAACCTTGGCGGGAGTATAGCTTGATTCCGGGGTGGAACCGACCAAAGGGAGAAGGTCCTTTTCCTGGTAAACGGTCTGGCCGGCAAAAGCGAGGCTTTTAATGGCCGGTCCAGCCGATGGGGGATCTGGCTGGCTTAAAGTAAAACCTTTTTTGGCCAGCAGTTTTTTGATCTCCGGGATCTTTTTCCTGGCCGCCTGGTAGCCGACTTCGATTATCGCGTCGATCTTGTCGAAGTCGGAAAAAGTAAAAGAGGCGATATCCGGCTCAATTATTACGCTGGCCCGTTTCCGATTGGCGGCGCTGTTCTCTCTTTGCGGGAAGGCAAGGTTTTGCGACAGGATCGAGAAAATGGAATTAAGCTGTTCTTTTTTGCGCAGCTCCATTCCCAGGTCGACCGCGATGATAAAGTCCGGTTTGAATTCTTCGGCCAGGTTGACCGGCAGATTGTTGATTATCCCGCCGTCGCCTAAGATGCGTCCGTCAATCTCAACCGGCGGAAGCATGATCGGCACAGCCGACGAAGCTTGCAGGATCTTGGGAAGATACCCGGAAGCCAGGACGACCTCTTCCCCGGTTTCCAGGTTGGTGGCGTTGGCCCGGAAAGGGCGGGGGAAATCGTCAAAGTTCCTGACGTTAAGCCCTTTGATCGAGATCTCGCTGAATATTAGGGCCGGTTTTTGGCCGTTAACCAGGCTATCGGGGATGATCGGCCGCAGGCCGTTGAGATCTACCCGGAAAAGATACTTGCCGTATTTTTCTTTTTCGCCAAACAGCAGGTTTTTATAATCGGTGTATTGGACAAAAGCCTGCAGCCAATCGATCGATTTGGCGATCTGTTTGATCTCGTCGGCGGTGTACCCCTGGGCGACCAGGCTTCCCAAAACCGCCCCCATGCTGGTTCCAACCACATATGAGATCGGAATGTTTTCTTCTTCCAGTGCTTTGATCACCCCGATCTCTGACAGGCCGCGGGTCGCGATCCCGCCGCTTAAGACCAGGGCGATCCTTGGCTGGGCCGCATAAGCGGCGCCGGCCGTGGTCAGGCAAATTAAAAGGAGGATGGCAGCCTTTTTCTTAAAGGTGATCACAGTTTATACCCGACCAATTCCTGGACAACGGTTGGGGAGAAGAGGCCGCGTTCCGGCCCTTCGTACTTGATGTAAGCGTACGGCGATTTTGCCTCGAACCAGAAATAGATCTTTGGGGCGACGAGGGAGATCAATTGAAAGTCGGGGGCCATCTCAAATTTCTTGCAGAGAAAATTCCCGGCTTTGGCTGAAACTTGCTCCTCGCCGACACACCTGGCCCGCAGGTTTAGGGAGTTGCCGTTCTGGAAAAGTACGGTGAAGGGGGCCTCGTCGCGTCCCTTGATCAGCATATCCTGGAAAAATACTCCAAGATCGTGGGTAAGGATGGTCCGTTCATTGATCTTGACTGTAGCGGTGCCGTTCTTTTCTTTATTGCTTAAAAGATAACTGGCCGCCCGGCCGGGCCAGTTAAAGTCGACCTTAAATAAAGTTTCCGGTTGGCCGTTGTTTTTGGTGTTGTTTTCATGGTGGGAGGTACTGATCTTCCCCTGATCGATCCGGTAGTAGGTCAGGGTCTCTTTGCTGAATTTGTCCTGGTTGTTGTCGGTCGGTTGGCTGTTTGATTTGATCACCACAAAATCCTGGTTGTTATAGCGTTGTCTGGAAATGGCAAACTTTTCTTTGAAGAGCGGTTCCTTTGATTCCTTGCGATATGTTAAATAATTGTATTCCATCGACCGCGGGAAATTATAAAAACTGGCCTGGTATAACCCCTCTGCGGGGAGAGCTAAGAGGCAAATTAGCCATAATATCAGGGATTTTGGCCGCAACAATTGCATGATAAAAGTATATCACGCAAAGAGTGAAATTATTTCACTCTTTGTCGATAAATATTCGTATGAGTAGGACTAGAATAGGGCAAGTAGCCAATATTGTAACTTTTCCCGGTCATTTATTAAAAAATGAGATGGGCCGTTTAGCGAGCCTTCATGCTCGTTCGCGCGAATTGGCCCATTTTTACGATTTGGGCCGGCGGATTTCGCAAAGCTGCGGTCTGCCGAGATCTTTGGCCATTCAGCTGGGGGAATCGATTTTTAAAATGGCGGCGGCCAATGGATTCAATTTGCGGGGAGCCTCTCTTGAAGGGCCGCCGGAAGAGATCTTAGCTTCCATAAAATTGCTTATCCCACCGGAAGGGAAAAAAGAACATTTATCAATTGAACTTTTGACCGAGCTTAGGGTCATCCATGCTGGCGGCAGATCATTCGGGCAGAAGATCAGTAGCGCTTATGATCAATTTGTCCCGATCTTAAGATTGGATGCTTTAGATACCTTAATTGAGGCTGAACGAGGCAAAGAAGATAAATTAACTAGACTTAAAGCGGAAATAAGTTCAATTAAACAAAGGCAGAAGGATCTTCTGTCCAAGGCTAGAGACGAAATTCATTACCAGGGTTTAGGGAACCAAGCCTATCTGGAGATCATGAGCGCTATCTATCAGGAGAGCCCGGGTAATGGGCTGCAAGAGAGCATTACCGAATTGTTTGACGTAGTTACCAAGTGGGCGTATCAGGTCATCGGCCGTTCGCCCGATTCTGAAGCGGCCGGCTGGCTGGTAATTGGCCCTGACGGACAGGTCGGTATGCCATACCGATTTATGGTCCCGGGCGATAATTTGGGGGAATCCTCTGTGGTCCGGCTTAAACGGAATAACGGCCAGCTAAGTTTGCCTTCCGGTGAGACAAAAATAGGAGTGACTGACGAGAGGGGCAGGTACCTGACGATCGACGAATGGGAAAACTGGGGGAAAAAGGTCAGGGAAGATCTGGTTGTGGTTGAAAAGAAAAACGGGGAAAGAAATTTGTTTCGCAGGGTGATCCGCCCTGGTTCTGAATTGATCAGGCATGTTGTTGAAGGGACGGCGGTGGGATTTCTGGGCGGGCTTGCCGGGGGGCTTACAAAACTATTAGGGGAAAAAAATGCGCTGGTTGATCTGGAAACGATCGAATTTGCCGAAGCCGGCCTTGTGCCTGGGGAGATCATCCCGGTCATCGCTGACGGGACCAGGATCGTTCTGGTCTCGGCCGGTTCGGCCGACCCGAATTTGCGTGAGGAAAAGATGAGGAAAGGGAGCATGATCGAAGAATTGAGCGACAGAGGGGGACAACCGATCGGTATAGTCAATCAAGACCTTGGCCAGGCGATCGGTAATGTCAGGACTTCAGCGGTGGTTCCCATCCGTTTGATGATCGAAGACGCGAAAAAATTCGCCCGGCGGCCGCAAAATGAGTTTTTACTTAAAATAGTTGGAGTTGCTTCTTATTACATAACCTCCATATTTAAATACAATGAAATGGGAGAAGCGATCTGCCTTGGTTCTTTGGAAGTGACCAATCCGGATATTGTTCCGGAAGAAAAAGAGATGACCGAGGAAGAAAAGAATAGGCTAGACGACCAGTTCAGAGCCGGCCAGGCATTTGCCAAATTGATCTCGACCGGGATCATGATCAAGGTTTTGCAGGAAGAACGGGACAATTTGACCCGTCAGTATGTTGGGGAAAAGATCTTTGCTCTGCTCAAATCCCGCGATTATCAGGCGCTTCGCGGCCGGGTGATCGATGGCGCGACTATCGTTTTTGGGGATGTTTCCGGTTTTACCGCTTTGTCTGATATCTTAAAAGACCTTCCGGAAGAAGTGGTCCGCCTGCTCAGCCATTTGTTTGCCCGTCTTGATCCGGTCATTACCAGGCACGGAGGGATCGTTGATAAACACATCGGCGACTGCATCATGGGTGACTTTGGCGTTCCCCGGCGGGAGCCGCTGGATGTTGAAGAGGCGGTTGCCGCGGCGGTTGACCTGCAGCTTGAATTACAGCGTTTGAACCGGGACCCGGCGATCCAGGCGATCTATAAACAATACGGGATCCCGCCGCTTGGCATGACGATCGGCCTTCATACCGGCCGGGTGATCGCCGGAAATGTCGGCCATGCCAGCAGTAAAGTGGAATATACCGTGATCGGCGACGCGGTCAACCAGGCGGCTCGGCTTCAGCATGCCGCTTCCCGCGGACAGATCATTATTGGTGAACAAACCTACCGTCTTCTTTCCGAAGAAAATAAAGCGAAAATGATCGCTGATTTTAATGCTTATAATCGCGCGTTGGACAGCCCCGAAGGGAAAGCCTATCTGCGGAAAATTCTCGCGGAGCAAGGGACCGAGCCGAGTGAGCGACTGATCGGTCAGGTTCTGAGCGAATACCAAAAACTTTACCGCGAAGCGGCCGAAGAGGATATGTTTGTCCCTTGTACTATCTACGCCAAGAATAAAGGGGTTTTGCCCGGTTATTTTGTCCGCTGGGACCGCCACGCTTACCGGTATCATTATTTGGAGCAAGCGATGGAGGGGGTGGGGGTCGTGGTCCAGGAACGGCCGCGCTTTGAAAACCAGCCACTTGGCCCGGAAGCGGTCCACCGGCTTTGGTTGGGGGAAAGTGACGACCGGCAGGTCGAGCTGTTCGAGACTTATCTTGATCTGAAGGACAGGCAAAAAGCTAATTTACGAAAAAGTTAATTCCCGCTTCCGGTTCATTTTCCGGTAATAAATATTCGAGACGAACGAGGTCAGGGCTTGCGGCTGCGGCGGCAGAAAAAGTCTTTTAACGATCGATCTCCAGGAAAAAGTTTTATCGTTCGCTTCCCAGAACTTTTCCAGCAATTTCTCCCGGCTGATCTTCTTTGGCTGGTAGTGGACATCCAACAGCGGGCGGGTTTTATCCAGCCAGTAGCGGTCATGGACCATTCTCCCTTCCGCTTTGATCCGGTCGTATTGGGCCGTCCCCGGGATCGGGAAAAGGAAATAGTAGGTGACCTTGTCAATGTGATTGCGATCGACAAATTCAACCGTCTGGTCGATCGTTGCTTCATCGTCTTCATCCAATCCAAAAACAAAACTACCATGGATCGGCAGGCCGCAGTCATGGAAAACTTTAAGTTGTTCCGCGTAATCTTCGATCCGATTGATCTTTTTATTGACACTGCGCAGGCTTGCTTCGTTGATGCTTTCGATCCCCAGGTAGGCGGCGTAACAGCCGCTTTGCCGGGCCAGCTTCAGCATGGCCGGATGCTTGGCGGCAAAAACATTGAACTGGCCGGCCCATTTGATCTTTAACGGGGCAAGAGCGGCAAAAAGCTCGCGGGCCCGTTCCTGGTTCGCCCCGATATTGACGTCGCAGAAAAAATAATATTTAGCGCCGATCGCCTGGATCTCTTTGACAACGTTCTTGACCGGCTTCATCCGCTGATGGCGGCCGTAAAAACCGGTCACCAGGCAAAAGTCGCAGGAAAAAGGACAGCCGCGGGAGGTTTCCAGCGGAATAGTGGGGAGCCTGGAGAAGGGCATTTTCTGATATTTAGCCAGATTGATCAGGTCGATCCTGGGAATGACCAGCCGCGACAAGCTTGGGTAACCGGGCCTGTAGAATGGCTTTAACTCTTTGGCCCTCAGATCTTTAATGACCGTTTCCCAAATATCCTCGACTTCGCCGATCATGACGCTGTCGGCGTGTTCTTTTGCTTCGTCGGGCAGGACGGTCGGGTGGATCCCGCCCAGGATGACTTTGGTCCCTCTTTTACGGAATTCATCGGCGATCTCGTACGCCCGGGAGGCGGAGAAAGTGTGGCAGGTGATCGCGACCAGGTCGGCTTTGCGGTCAAGATCGATCTCATCGACATGTTCATCAATGATCTCGACTTCAACCTCGTGTGAGGTCAGGGCGGCCAGGGTTGGCATGGTGATCGAAGGAATAAAGGCCTTTTTAAATTTTAAGAGCTTGCCGACTTGGTGATACATTGAAGGTTGGATCAGTAATAGTTTCATTTTACGTTTATTATACATTATTTAAGTATGCTAAAATGACTTTTATGCGCCGATTAATGGAATTAACAGCCTCTGCTTTTCTTTATATTTCCTGGGTTTTAATCTGCAAAACCATCCGTTACGATATTCCCTGGCGGGAACGTTTTGAGAAAAGAGGGGAGAACGTGATTTTCGCGGTCTGGCACCAGGCGACCTTTGTGATGTTCTATCTTTACCGGTTCAGGCGGGTGGTTCTGCTAGTATCTTCGGAACCCAGAGGGCGTGTGCTTGCCCAATGCGCCCGCTGGCTTGGCT
>JAHJKL010000015.1 GCA_018822365.1 Candidatus Margulisiibacteriota bacterium | reverse complement strand
TGATCTCCGAAGTCAATACATATCGGGCCGACAAGATGATCAAAGCCGGTTCACTCTCCGGCGGCATGATCCCCAAAGTTAAATCGTGCCTCTACGCGGTCCGTAAAGGGGTCCACACCGCTCACATTATAGATGGCCGGATTCGCCACGCCCTGCTCCTGGAGCTCTTTACCGACCACGGTATTGGAACGATGGTTAAAAAATAACTAACAACTAACGACTGACGACAAACAACTGATATTTAAAGGAGCAATAAGATGGTCAAAGTTAACGAATACTTCAATGGCAAAGTCAAGTCGCTGACCCTCAATAATAAGGCTGGAAAACAGTCTATCGGGGTGATGGAGCCGGGGGAATACGAGTTTGGGACTTCTTCCCACGAGCTTATGCATGTTGTCAGCGGGGCCCTTAACGTCATGCTCCCAGACAGCCAGCACTGGCAGGTGTTTGAAGCTGGGTCGCTATTTCAGATTCCTGCCAACTCCAAGTTTCAGGTCAGAGTGGCCGAAGAGGCTGCCTATCTTTGCGAATATTTGTAAGGCGATTTAGCCAAACGCCGGTTCAACGTGATCCTGACGGAGGCGATCGAAGAATCCTTTGTCATCTTCCTCAAACATGTAGTAGATCCGCTCTTTATTGAAGAGATCGAGCAGTTGGGCGGCCGGGCCAAGACTATGTTTCCAGGCGTTTTTCGACATGCTGATGTGCGGGTCGTCTGGTTGTTTAAGCAGGTCGAGATACCAATGCCTGATCGGTGTCCCGGGGTAGGGAGCGAGGGCGTGAAACCTGATCCCGGTCTCAACAAAGGTGGTTTTGGCCCGCTCCACTTTTTCCATTTCACCAATCATTCTGAGGAGTGACCCCTTACTTTCGAACGGGGTCATGATGTAGGCGACGGTTACTTTGAACGGTTGGCCTCGCCAGAGCGGTCTGGTACCTAAACCTTCGATCAGCCCGAAAATAGCTTTTCCCTCTTCGTTGAGCGTGTTTTGATTTTTGGCCTCTCCTTTATAATTGACGCCGATCTTGGCCGCGACCTCCTCGTCTACGGTATCACGGCCCAGAAAGAAAGAGATGAAGCCGTGTTTGACCAGACGGGCGAGCAGGTCCAGCGCCCCGGGAGTGGTCAGCGTTGCCGGGTCGAGATAACAGAGCTTCCTGACGTTCGGGTGAGTTTCGTCGAATTGGTCGAAAAGATCGAGCAGGGGGAAGCGGTTGACCCGCCGGAAAGGGTTGGAGTCGATAAAATGAAGCTGGGCTGGTTTGGTTTGATCGTAACATTGATAAATATGCTTAAGGGTCCGCTTGACCATTTCCTGGGAAAAGCCGAGTCCTCCCCGGTTGACGCAGCAAAAGCCGCAAGCGTTGTTGCAGGCATTGTCGAGCATGATCGCGGCGTAATTATCCTCCTGGATTAAGATATAAGGGACGAGGTCCTGCTCCGGATCAAGTATCGGTTGGCGCCCCCGTCCGTGGCCGACCACCTGACCGTCTTTTAAATAGTAGAGGCCGGGGAGCTTGGTTGCCGCCTGATCCCCCGCGTGCCTGGCGACCATTTCGACGAATGGGGCGGCATAACCGGAAACAACCACGTCGGCCAGGTGTTCGGTCAGGGCAACGGTAATGGCGTCAGGGACCAGCTGGCCGCCGGCGGTGCGCAGCTGTTCGCGCTCAAAAGCCGGTCCACCGGCCACGATTTTAGCTCCGGGATAATCGCAACGGAGAGCAAAACTCTGGGAAACAAAGTCCGGCCAGTAATCGTTCCCCACCTGCAGGCCGAAGATGGTTTGCCGGTCGTCGTGCATAAAAGCCTTGATCTCGTTTTCCAGGCTAACTTTGGGGTGGCGGCCGGGGAGCCGGGTATTATTAAAACCCTGCCGGCGAAGCGCGGCATCGATCGTTCGCAAACCAAGGGAGTGGATGGCGCGGGACCTGTCACTTGTAAGCAACACTACTCGCAAATCATTCATGTTTTTATGTCGATAGTTAAAAACAGGAATTTCAATAATAAGTGAGATCTATTTGGTTAATTTTCGAAATACCGGCATTGGTAAAGCTGAGTTTTCGACCGTTGCTTCACATCCCGTCTTGCGCGGCTGGACTTTGCCAGTTAGTCGGAGGGTTCCGCCAACGGCTAGAGAGCGCCTGTGGCAAATAATGACCATCGAAGAGGCCCAGGACTATTTTGCCCAAACCGGCTTGCATATTTTTCGCCAGGACAGGCGGACAAGCGAGGCCGGGCAACTGCATGCCGCTCCTTTTGCCTGCCTGACCGACTACCCGTTAGTCGCCGATGGCTCGGCCGCCGGCGGCTTCCGCTTCTTTTTCAGCTCCTATCCGCACAGGCTGCTCCAGACCATAAAGGGGTACTTACTGTCTGGCAGGCGTTTAATGAGTTGCTTTCATCTGACGCGTCGAGCGAAGAACTGGTCGCCTTGAGCGGAAAGATCCAGGAGAGCAAATTCGATTCTGTTGAAGGGATAAAAATCGGCCATTCGATCCTGGAAGATATCAGGTTGCCGGAAAAACCGACTTACCTTGCTTTTATGCGTTAAGCTGGGAGAGCGCTTTCTCAAGCCTGGCTATAACCTTTTCTTTTCCCAGCAATTCCACGACATCATACATTGGCGGAGTTTCCGAACGTCCGGAGAGGGCGAGGCGGCAGGGGTGGATGACGACGCCGAGCTTGACGTTCGTTTCAGCAGCTATTCCTTTAAAAACAGTTTCGATATCGGCTTTGGCGAACGGCTCAAGCGCGCCAAGTTTTTCTTTCAGCGCGGTCAGGATCGGCCTGGCCTGATCTGTTTTGAAATGTTTTGCGACCGCTTTCGGATCATACTCAAAGTCATCTTTGAAAAAATAAGCCGAAAGCGCCACAATATCAGGAATAAGAACCAACCGGTCGTGAAAAAGCTGGACGACTTTTTGCAGATAACCGAGGTCATGATTGCCGTATGCATTGATTAGCAGAGATTCACAGAGGTCAAACAGCCGCTCTGGCAGAATCTTGCGGATATACTGGCCGTTGAGCCAGTTGAGCTTGTCCATATCAAAGACCGCCGGATTTTTTCCTACTCCTTCGAGCGAGAATTTCTCAATCAGTTCCTGTCGGCTGAATATCTCATCGTCGCCGTGTCCCCAGCCGAGCCGGGCGATGTAGTTGATCATTGCTTCCGGCAGATAGCCGATCTTGTCATATTCAATAACCGAGGTCGCGCCGTGCCGCTTGGAAAGCCGGGCTTTGTCTTTCCCCAGGATCATCGGAATATGGGCGAACTGCGGCAGGGACCAGCCAAAAGCTTGATAGATAAGGATCTGCCGCGGGGTGTTGGAGAGATGGTCATCACCGCGGATAACATGGGTAATCTCCATTAGGTGATCGTCGATCACGCAGGCGAAGTTGTATGTCGGGAAACCGTCCGATTTTAGGATGACAAAATCGTCGAGGACCTCATTCTGGAAAGTGACCGGGCCGCGGATCAGGTCGTTGACAACGGTATTGCCGACCGGAGGCAGAAGAAAGCGGACGATCTTCGGGCAGCCGCTGGCCAGTTTCTCTTTGATCTCCGCCTCGGAGCGTTTCCGGCAGGAGCCGTCGTAGCGAGGGGCCTCTTTGCGTGCTTCTGATTCTTTCCGTTTTTGGGCAAGCTCTTCGGCGGTGCAGAAACAATAGTAAGCTTTCCCTTCGTCGATCAGTTTTTGGACATGCTGGCGGTGGGGCTCGACCCGTTCGGTCTGGAAATAGGGGCCGAACGAACCGCCGACCTTGGGCCCTTCGTCCCAGTCGAGGCCAAGCCATTCCAGGCCGTCAAAGATCGCCTTGTTCGATTCCAGGGTCGAACGTTCCCGGTCGGTATCCTCGATCCGGAGGATGAATTTACCTTTCAGATGCCGGGCAAATAGCCAGTTGAACAGGGCGGTCCGGGCTCCACCTATGTGGAGCGCGCCGGTTGGTGAAGGGGCAAAACGTACTCTAACCATATTAATTAGTATATCACGTCGGCTTCTTTAGTTGGAACAACGTAGATGACCTCATCCGGATAGTACATCCCCAGCCGGCTTTTAGCGATCTGGTCGATCGAGTCCAGATTCTCGATGATGGCGATCCTGGTCCCCAGTTCCCGGTTACGGCTGATCAGCTCCTGCCATTTGATCCTCAAGTCAGTCAACTGGTACTTGAGCCTGATGTTAATTGCGTTAAAAAACAGGTGGATGCCGGACAGGAGAAGAAAAAACATGATCACCGCTAAGATTTGCCGGAATTTCATAGTTTGACCGCCGCCCGAAGCTTGGCGCTGCGGGCGCGCGGGTTAGCCTCCACTTCCAGGTCGCTGGCCAGGACCGGTTTTTTGGTCAGGACTTTCAGTATATCATGCTGTTCCCTGATAAAATGTTTGACGATCCGGTCTTCCAGCGAATGATAAGAAAGGACAACCAATCGACCGCCCGGCTTGAGGCGCGCGGCGGCCGCCTCCAGCGCTGTTTTGAGCTTCTCCAGCTCGCTGTTGACGGCGATCCGCAGCGCCTGAAAGATCCTGGTGACCGACTCCCGTTTTTTCCAGGAAGGGATCGCCTGTTCGACGATCTCTTTGAGCCGGAAGGTCGTTTCGATAGGCGCTTTTTCCCTTTCGTCGGCGATCCGATTGGCGACCCGGCGGGAAAAACGCTCCTCGCCATAGTCAAAGAATATTCTGGTCAGCTCTTCCGGTTCATAATTGTTGACGATCTCTTTGGCCGAGAGAGGCTCTCGCCGGTCCATCCGCATATCGAGCGGCCCGTCGTGCTGGAGGCTAAAGCCGCGGTCCGGCCGGTCGATCTGGGGGGATGAGACCCCAAGGTCAAAAAGGATCCCGTCGACCGGTTCGGTGAGGTGCCGGCCCAAATTGGCAAAATTGTCATGGATAATGGTGATCCCGGAAAAGGGGGCGAGCCGCGCTTTGGCGGCGGAGATAGCGCTGTCGTCCTGGTCAAAAGCGTACACTTTGACCTTTGAGTTTTGGTTTTTAACTCTTTCCACATGCCCGCCTCCCCCCAGGGTGCAGTCGATGAAAATCCCGTCCGACGGGAGGTTGAGATGGTCCAGTACTTCTGCGGCCATTACCGGCGTGTGTTGATATGCCCCCTCTATCATGATAACATTATACACCATGAATTTAGACGACATAGTATTTAACAAGCGCCAGGAAGTGACCGCCCTCAAGCTAACTTTTGACCTAGACCAAGCCCAAAAAGCGATCGCCAAGCTCCCCAAACCCCACGATCTTAAAAAAGCCCTGACCAAGAAAAAACTGGCCCTGATCGCCGAAGTAAAAAAAGCCTCCCCTTCGGCCGGCTTGATCTGCAAGGAGTTTAGCCCGGTTGCCATCGCCCTGGAATACCAGGAGGCTGGCGCTGCGGCGATCTCGGTCCTGACCGACGAGAAGTATTTTCAGGGTAAATTGGATGACCTGAGAAAGATAAGGAAAAAAGTATCCTTGCCCCTGTTGCGCAAGGATTTTATTGTTGACGAGGCCCAGATCTACGAATCCCGGCTGGCCGGTGCCGATGCCATTCTCCTGATCGTCAGGATCCTGACCAACGAGGAATTGAAAAAATTCCTGGCGCTGGCCGCGAAGTTGAAAATGTCAGCGCTGGTCGAGGTCCATGATCTGGCCGAAACGATGCGGGCCCTGGAGGCCGGGGCGGAGATCATTGGGATCAACAATCGGGACCTGGACGCTCTGACCATTAACCTGCAGAATTCTTTTTATATCATCAAGTCCCTTCCCCAGCTGAAAAAGCTGGTGATCGTTTCCGAGAGCGGCATCCAGAGCGGAGACGAAACAGCCAGGCTCAGTGCCGTAGGGGTCAATGCGGTCCTGGTCGGTGAAAGCCTACTGACCAGTAAAGATATCAAAGCCAAAGCCAGAGAGCTGATCGGATGAATCGCTGGTGGGCCGCAATTTGCCTGTTAACCTTGATCGCGACCATGGGGCTGGCGATGGGGGAGGTCCCCGACGATGAAGAGATCATCGTTCCAAAGATCGAGCTTTCCAGGGAATTTGGCTTTCCCGGTTCGGCCGACCGGCAATTCTATTTTCCGCAGGACGTTAAGATCCCTCTTGCGGGTAATTTGGAAACCGGCCTGTTCAGTATTTTTGTTGCCGACACCGGCAATAACCGGGTCCAACGGTTGGACGATGACGGCAGTTTCATGTACCAGTTCGGTTCTTTTGGTTTGGATAATGGGAGCTTTAACGCGCCGGTCAGTCTGGCGATCGATTTCAATTACCGGATCTATGTTTGTGAGCGGGAGAATAATCGGGTCCAGCTTTTTGACATTCGGGGGAACTTTATCCGGGAAGTAGCGACTGGAGAAGTCGGCTTCCGCAGCTTGCAGTATCCGGCCGGGATCGACGTTGACCAGTGGGGGGGACTATATGTCGCGGATTCCGGTAATGATCGGGTCTTGAAATACGACGAACAGGGGCGGAATGCCGGCCAGATCGGCGGCTTTGGCGTTGGCCTCGGTTTTTTCAGTAAGCCAATGGACGTAGCGGTCGACAAAGAGAGGTATCTGTACGTGGCCGACTGCAATAACCATCGGATCCAGAAGTTTGACTTTGACGGCCGCCCGCTCCTGGCTTTTGGCCAGATGGGGCGGGGGCCGGGAGAACTGTTTAATCCGCAGGGAGTCGCTGTAGACGACAAAATAGTTTATGTCTCCGACACCGGGAACAACCGGATCGTTCTCTTCAGCAAGACCGGCAAGTTTCTGGCCGCCTTTGGGGAAAAGGGTTTTGGGCGGGGTGAGTTCAATAATCCAGCCGGGCTGGCCATTGGCCGCAAGGGACTGATATATGTAGCCGACAGCGGCAACCACCGGATCGTTGAGCTAAAAGCAACTTATTAGGAGCAGCTATGTGCCTCTTCTGTAAAATTATTGACAAAGAGATACCCGCCGGCATTGTTTATGAGGATGAAAAGATAATTGCTTTCAACGACATTGCGCCTCAAGCCCCTGTCCACATCTTGCTGGTGACCAAAGAGCATGCCAGGTTTGTTGAGGAGTTGGCTGATCAGGCTGTTGTCGCTCATATTTATAAGATCGCGGAAGGCCTTGCTAAGGAAAAAAATATTGCCAGTTCCGGTTATAGGATGGTCGTTAACCATGGCCGCGCCGCCGGGCAGGCGGTTGATCACGTTCATTTCCACCTGCTAGGAGGACGAGCCCTCTTCTGGCCTCCGGGCTAGAAAAGATAAGCGGCTGTCAAACAAATTCCGGTCACGGTTGAATAGCCTACTTTGATCCGCCAGTTGCCGATTGTTTCTCCGCCGTAAAGTCCCACCCCGATCATGCTTCCTTCCGCCGCGCCCTGAAGCCCGGGAATGTTGATGACTTTTTGAGAATAGTTTGCCATGACGAGCGAGGTTTCAATAAAGGTATCTGCCCCGGTATTAAAGAGGGTTCCCAACCCAACGGTGGTCAATGAGTAGCCGCTCCCGAAACCAAAACCAATATTGACCATCAGGTCAAAATCGGAGCTGGGCAGGAGGAGGTACTCGCCGCCAAGATACAGGGTGGAGGCGACCAGTCCAACCTGGGGGAGGATAATTTTTTTCTTGACTGGCTCTGGCGTTTGCGTAGCGTTAAAGCCGGTGGGGGGGGGAACCTCAAGGATCTTTGCTTCCGTTGTTGACAATGTTTCCCTGGTCGCCGAGTAAGTGTTGATATACTCGGGGAGGGCCGGCGGCGTTGGCGGCGGCGGTGGGTTTTGGAGATTTTTCAGCCGGGCTTTGTACTGGAGCATTTTGTCGGCGATCTGTTTTTTTTGCTGGGCGCTTTTTGCCTTGCTGTATGCTTTATTCAGCCTGGCCAGTTCTTTTTTGATCGCCGCGACCTGGGCGTCAGTCGATTGCGGTTTGACTTGAGCGCTGGCGGCTGAGGGGGCAGATCTTAGCTCGGCTTTGTACAGGAGCATTTTGTCGGCGATCTGTTTTTTTTGCTGGGCGCTTTTTGCCTTGCTGTATGCTTTATTCAGCCTGGCCAGTTCTTTTTTGATCGCCGCTGCCCGAGTGTCGGAAACGGCAAAAACAGGCAGGGTTAACGCGCCAATCACAAAAAATATTACCAAACAGGTAAAATATTTCATAGGTTTTCCTCCTAAAAAATAGACCAAAAATCTTATGTTCAGTATAAATTATCTCGTTTGAATGTCAAGCGAGAGAGATATTCGATCGGGGTATGGTAAAATAGAACAAAAATGGAGGGATTTAGCTATGGTATTTGGAAATTTAGGGAAAATGGCGGAAATGGTCAAACAAGCGAACGAGATCAAAAAAGAGATGCAGAGGGCGCGTTATGATGGGGAGTCCGGAGGGGTAAAAATCGTGGTTAACGGCGAAATGGAGCTTCTTGAGATCAGGATCCCGCCGGAGCTGGCGCATAATAAGATCGAACAGGCGGTAAAAGAAGCGGTCAACAAGACCATGCACACTGCCAAGCAGGACATGGCCAAGAGAATGTCCAAGATGACCGGCGGCCTCTCACTGCCGGGGATGTAATGCGGCTGACCGTTCGGGTCGTTCCTAATGCCAAAAAGGAGCGGTTGCTCGAAGAAGATGGTCGGATAAAGGTCTATCTCCTGGCGCCGCCGGTTGAAGGAGCGGCTAATGAAGCGCTGGTCAATTTTCTCGCAGAGCATTATCAGATAAAAAAAAGCGCTGTCCGGATAATCAGTGGAGCTAAGAGCCGGACCAAGATCGTCGAAATTAAAGGAGTTTGAATGCGCGCTCTTTTGCTCTTGTTTTTTTTGCTGTTTGTTGAAGCGGCTTTTGCCAGTCCCCGCTTTTTTAGCGAGTTTGACCTTGGACCGAGCTTTGTGAATTATCGGGAACAGGTCCTGAACTATCCCGATCCATCAACTGGAACTATTGGCCGGATCGATTCGGTTGCCGACACTTTGACTTATGCCTTGCGTGGTCGACTGGAAATGTACTGGGATCAGACTTTTCTTGGCTTAGGCTCAAATTTGCCGGTTTTTGCCGCGGCCGCCAGGGAGAGCTGGCGTTTTAATGACAGCCTTACGCAGACTAATGATCTTTCATACGCGATCACCAGCGTGGAGTTTTACGGCGGGTATTCCTTTGCCCGATATTTGGAGCTCCTTTCCGGGTTTTCGCTTTCCAAAGCCGAACAGATCAGAAATAATTTTGTTGTTAACGGTGTCAGGCAAAGCCTTGACCGGTCGATCGAAACGATTGTTTCTAAAAATGTCTTTGTCGAAGCGAGGGGTAAGCAAGGGGCCCAGCCATTTTGGTTCGGTTATCAAGTCGGGCTGGTTTATCCGGTCAATGTTTTATCAAGCAATACCCTTCTTCCCGATTTTAATTTCTCTTCTCCAGGTATTTCATATTATGGCCGGGGATCTTTTTTCTGCCTGCTGACTACCGACTCGATCATTGAAGCAAGTTTAGGCTACCGTTGGCTGCATTATGATGGTTCCCCATGGATCACTATAGGCAGCTCGACCGCAAAATGGCCAACCAATAACACCTCTGAAATATCCTTGACCCTGGGTTGGCGCTATTCATATTAATTGGCAATAGATTTGCTTTCTTACATAGACAGCGGTAGCTCCATTTATTGACGAAAAATCGACAATATATTGTGAAATATTGACGAGTAATAGTCGATATTGGAGTAACACTGTTTTTATGAGAAAAACAATTATCATAATTTGTTGGGCCATTTGTGCGATCAGCGCGGCCTCCGCGTTAGTTGCGTTGGAAGATGCCATATATGCCAAAAACTATTACTTAAGTATTTATCCGAGCTATCCTCCAGTTGTGGGAGAGAAGATCACCCTCCGTTTGCGGAGCTTTAAGGCGGCCCAGAAAGTCACTCTTTATTCAGATCGGTTCCGTGAAATTCCCATGAGCTATCGGGATGGTTATTGGTGGGGAAAGTTTCAAATTCCCGACGATTATCAGGTTGGGTGGCACTTTTTCTTTGTTTGGATAAAGCAGGTGGGAAATAAGCCTAACCTTTATTATTGGGAGAACTCAAAGGTTTGGTACCGGCTGAATGAGCCGCCTGCCAGGTTGTTGCTTAAAAAGGAGAATAGTTTGGTCGCTGAAGAAGGAGAACCATTTGTAGTTCTTCCTGTAATGAACCAAGAGAGCTCTCATGGCCTTGCCAGAGGTGATATGCTCCCTTTGGTCATTAAAGGGACGAAGAGCTTGAGTTTTACTTCGAGAAGCCTGGAGGGGAGCAGAGAAGGCTATGCGCCTGGTTTATCGCGGGAGGAATCGCTCCGTTTAAGCATCGCCTGCCAGGCCGGGGAGACTCAAATTGACGCCAACTTGATCAGTACCAGTATTGCCGGAACGGCCCAAAACAGCCAGCGCGACGATCGGGTTTCGGTCCTGATCAAGCGGGCAAGCACCGAAGCCTATTTTGGGGATTTTACCGCCGACCTGAACGAGACCGAATTTGCCCGGCTCAATAAAGTTCTTTCCGGTGTTCAGCTCAAGGGTGAATACGGCCGCTTGGGGCTGACCGCTCTTTATTCTTCTCCCAAGGGGGTGGCGCGGGCCAGCCGGTTTTACGGGGATGGGACCCAGGGACCATACCGCCTGGGCGCGACCCAAAAAGTGGTCATAAATTCGGAGCGGGTTTATTTAAATGGCGAACGCCAGCGCCGCGGAGACGATTACTCGATCGATTATGATGCCGGAGTTATAACTTTCAAACGCCGGACCATTTTAACGACGTCGGTTGTCGAGGTTGATTTTGACGATTCCGAAGCGCAGTATCAACACGTTACTTACGCGGTCCGGCCAACGGTCAAATTTGGCGAGAATGCTAAACTGGGCGGAACATATATTAACGATTCCGATGCTTCAGCGGGGATCAGTTCCCTGGCCACAGCAGAGAGCCTGCCGCGCAGTCACTCTGTTTTCGGCCTTGATGGCTCGTTATTGACAGATTCCGGCGCTTTCAGCGGGGAGCTGGCGTACTCCGACCAGAACCCTGATCTTTTTTCCAATTCTTTGCCCCGCCTTGGCGGCGGAGCGTATAAATTCAATTTAAGCCAGCAGTTGGGGACGATCGGTTTGACCGGCGCGGTTAAACGGATCGATCCTGATTTTTCGGCGATCGCCGATCCGGCGCCTCAACAGGACCTGTTGCAATACGGCGGAGGGATAAGCTACCGGCCAAACTCTTTGTTTACTGCAAGAACCAAAGTCGACTTCAACCGATACGATAAAGAAGGGATCGTTTATAAGACCGAGCTCCAGAGCGCGGCTGCCGGCCTGACCCCGGAAAATCTGCCGTCGCTGGAATACGAATATTCACAAACCAAAGATAGCAACGACCCGGTATCCGGTGCCGCTCTCGAAAGGGTGATCACCCGTAAAGCTGGTGAGAGCAATGCCCGCTTTGGCTTCTTGTCGGCCAGCCTGAAAGCGGCTCGCGAAGAGTGGGTCGACCATGCCCCATCAATGGAAACGACAAATTACAACCGGGCGAACTTTGGCTTGGCCAGCCAGGGGAATGACCTCTTTTCTATTGCTTCCAACTTTGAACTTGAAGACCGGGAAGAGCCTGACGGGAGCCGTCCGGACAAAAAACATTACAACGTTAATTTGGCGGCCACGCCGGGGAAGGGCTTTTTTTCTTCTGTCGCGTTTGACCACATCGACGACAGCGCTCTGGGGGTAACCGATGTTGCCGACCTGGCTTACCGGGCCGCTCCGGCCGATGCCGTCAGGACCGAAGGGAAGTATTCGATCTCTTCGTTGACCGAGGATTATACCTCGACCGAAGCGGTTTCCAAGCAAACCGGTTCTTTTTCTCTTGACCTGCGCCCAAGCCGGCTGATCCGACTGAAATACCTTTTTAAGCCAAACTTTACGAAACTGTCTCGGCTTGACCGGATCACTTATTTTAACGAACAATCACAGGCTGAGGTCAACCTTATCCCCAACGATCTTGCTCTGATCAGCTGTTTGCAAAAATACCGCCATGCCTATTCGATCGCCAAACAGGATGCTCCAAATTACTTGGTCAAAGATAATAGCTCAGATACGGTTTCTACATTATATAGCTTGAAACTTGCCCCTCTTCCCTTTGTCTCGACGGAATTTAATTGTCAGATTGAAAACGGGGTGTCCGCGACGCTGACCAGCCTGGAAGCCAGGGTGTATCAGCCGGGCGAAAGCTTTTCCCGTCAGATCGAGCTGCTGGTCCGGACATCGGTCTCGGAGCGGCTTTCTTTTGACAGCCGACTGGCTTACCAGCGGCTGACCCAGGGGGAAGGGGGGAAGAGCGATAATGTAGTTGACGGGGTGAGCCACAGCGTTTTTTTGAAGGGGCTCTACAGCGCCACCCAGGCTTGGAGCTTTTCACTGGCCGTGGCTTACAGTAAGAATACCAATAATCTTTCCCCGACGCCGGTTTCCTACACTTTCGCGCCAGGTTTCGGGGCGATCTATCGGTGGTCCGACCGGTTGCGGCTCGACTTTGATTATTTGCATTCAAGATCAAGCCAGGGGGTCGAGACCGAAAAAAATACTTATTCGTTCAAAGGCCGGTATTCGATCAGCGACTATGTTAATGCGACTATCCGCTGGGAGAGGGAGATCAGCCTGAACCCGGACTATAAGACAACCGATATTTCCGGCAATGTAGAGATCATTCTTTAATGGATTTTGGGCAGTCCGGGGACATGG
>JAHJKL010000014.1 GCA_018822365.1 Candidatus Margulisiibacteriota bacterium | reverse complement strand
GCAAGTTGACTTTTTTCCTATAATCATGCGACAATCAAAATCATTCTGGAGGTGCCGATTATGGAAAAACCATTGATTTTAGTCATCGACGATGAAGTTAAACAGACTGATATGATCGCTAAACTGGTGGAGGAGACCGAAAACTATCGGGTAATGAAGGCCTACAATGCCATTGAGGCGCTGGAAATCCTCAAAAAGAACAAATCGTGGTTTGGGCCTAACAAAATCAAATTAATCCTTCTTGATATCAAAATGCCGGAAATGGACGGACTGCAATTTTTGGATAAAATCCGCCATGATTACGCCGAAGATCAAATCGGCGTTATAATGTTAACCGCCTACGAGGATGAAGATAAATGGGATAAAGCAACTGCCGGCTTTGTCGTGGATTACATAAAGAAACCGGTTGTTGAAGAAAAACTGCTCTTTGCGATCGATAAATTTTTCTCGTCTGAAGAGGCCCGGGTTAAAATGACACTTGATACCTTTGACAAACACATCCAAAAACGGGAAGAATTCAAGGAAAAGCAGGATTAAGAATCTAGCGGGAAAGAGAGGAGCATCGTTGTCCCCTTCCCAACTTCACTCTTAACTTCTATCTTTCCCAAATGCTCTCGAATGATCCGGAAAACAAGTGATAAACCCAAGCCTCTCCCCTTGGTCACATGCGTACTAAAAAACGGCTCGAAAATCTTATCGATGTTTTCCTGGGCAATGCCGGCCCCTGTGTCGGTCACTTCAGCGCAAACCAACGGCTTTTCGCCATTTTTAAGATAGGTTTTAATAGTTAAATTTCCCCCCGCCGGCATGGCTTCCACGGCATTCTTCATCAGGTTGATAAAAACAAGCTGTAAATCTTCCGTGTCCCCTTTTATCTCCGGAAGGTCTCCGTATTGTTTATCCAGATGAACCCCACTAACCGGGAAAAGCTTAACGGCCCGGTCAATAACCTCATTTAAGCTGATGCCGAGGAGCTTTCTTTCCTTCGGAGCGCTAAGCCGCAAAGTACTCTCGACAATATCGTCGGCCCGATCGACCTGCTCAAAAATCAGCTTCTGGAACCAGACCAGATATTCCTGATCTCGGGGCTTTTTCGTTAACAGCGCCGCCTCCCCCCGAATGATCGATAAGGGAGTTTTAATCTCGTGATTGTACTCTCTGATAAGATTGGCCAATGAAGCGATCCTCTCTGAACGGGCCAGCAAACGTTCGGTATCAAAGAGCTTTTGTTTATTCGCCTCAAAGTCGTTTTTGATCTCTTCAAATGTCCTGGTATGATCGATCGCAACCGCCGCCTGACCGGCAAGAGCCGATAATAAGCGCAT
This sequence comes from Candidatus Margulisiibacteriota bacterium, assembly GCA_018822365.1. NCBI lineage: Bacteria > Bacillati > Candidatus Margulisiibacteriota > Candidatus Margulisiibacteriota bacterium. The sequence continues at coordinate 843 of JAHJKL010000014.1, read as the reverse complement.
ATCTTCTTCGGTATAAGCTTCTTCCGATAATTTTTTACCGAGCAGGATTATCGCGATCAGGCGATTCTCTAATCTGCAGGGAATAACCAGAGAGTCATCAACGCAGGTTATTTCGTGAATGGACAGAAATTCCTGTAATTCGGGCCGTCCAAAATCTTCGCCCGTATAGATCTTTGGATTTGAGACTTCCATGGTTTCAGAAAATGTTTTGAGCAAAAGAGATAAAACATTGTTCATGGAAAGTGTTTTGGTGACTTCAATGCTGATGTCTTCCAGCGCCTTGTAATAGTCGTATTTGCCGTGAAGGATAAGTTTATCCGACGTGGTTTGGATAAATAGCCTGACCTGATGATAAGTTTGGGCGGTAATAATCCCAAAAACGACATTAAAGCCCAAAAACAACCAGCCAATCTCATCGGAAACCGACGATCTATAATACCAAACGAATAACAGATAAACAGCAACATAGGATAATGTCCCCAACACTTCGGCCGCCGCCCGGCTGATAACCACGGAGATGTCCATCAATCGGGATTTCGTGATCGCGTAAGCTATAAAAGCAATGGTAATAATCGTAAATAATGGTCCAACAGCGGCAAACTGCGAATAACCAAGGGCCGGAAGAATTAGATTAGTAATGATTGGGAAAAAGCTCCCCAGAAAAAATCCAAGAAAAACGTAGCTGACCTGCTGTCGGGCAACCCCCTTATACCCTCGAAACTTCTTAAATAGTTTATAAAAAGCAAAACCCATGGCAACTAAGTAATATAAAATAAACAACGGAATGGCCAGGCCTGGGACATACTCATATTTCCCTCCGGCCACAGAAATATCAAATACTAT
>JAHJKL010000013.1 GCA_018822365.1 Candidatus Margulisiibacteriota bacterium | reverse complement strand
CTCTTTTTGGTTTTCGACCCTCCTTTTTCCGGATTACTTTAAAGCGCTTGCTGCTGGCGCTCACAAATTTAGTGGATGCTCTCTGCCGCAGCTGAGCATTCATCTCCTCCGCCGCTTGAAGCTGGCATTGCATTTCCTGGTTTCGCCAGATGAGCCGCTCTTTGTCCCGTTTAAGCTCATTGACCAGGAAGATCAATTTCTCGATCTCTTCGTTGTTCTCGATCTCCTCAAGGGCGGGGGCCTGTTCGAGCAATTGGACCTTGCCCCGACGAAAAAGATGGATCCCTTTGATCGCGGAAAGAGCGGCTGCCGCGACCGTCGCGACCGATGCCGCCAGAACAACCGGGTTCCAAAACGAAACTCCTGGTCCAGCCGACAAAACTTCCGCCAATGCCATGGCCATCATTATCGCCTCTCTTTCGGAGTTATTTTAAAATGCCGCAGGGCGGAATTGAACCGCCGACGCACGCCTTTTCAGGGCGTCGCTCTACCATCTGAGCTACCGCGGCGCAAATGACCGGCCTGGGACTCGAACCCAGCACCACTTGCTTAAAAGGCAAGTGCTCTACCTGATGAGCTAGCCGGTCAATATCGTCTTTACAATTTTATCTTATCGCCATCATCTTGTAAAGAATTTTTTATAGCGGCCGATTTCCAGCTTAGCTCTTTTTTTGGTACCATTGCTGGTAAAACTTCTTAAAGCCCGCCTGCTTCTCTTTGATCTTTTGCCACCAAGGCCGGTTTTCCCGATACCAATCGATCGTTTCAAGCAATCCGGGCTCGAACGATTTAGCCGGACGCCAGCCCAGTTTCTTGATCTTTCCGCAATCAACAGAATAACGGCGATCATGACCGGGGCGGTCTTTAACCGGTTCGATCCATTTCTTGGGATCAAGATCAAGCGTTTTTAATATAAGCCTGGTTATTTCCAGGTTTTGCCGTTCGTTCCCTCCGCCAATATTATAGATCTCGCCGATCTCCCCCTTCCTAAGAACCAGGTCGATCGCCGAGCAATTATCTTCGACATAAAGCCAATCGCGCACATTCCTGCCGTCGCCATAAAGCGGGACCTTCTTCTTTTCCAGCAAATTGGTAATAAAAAGAGGGATCAATTTTTCGGGATATTGATACGGCCCGTAATTATTGGAAGAGCGCGTGATAACCGCCGGAACCCCATAGGTCCGGCAATATGAACGGACAATTAAATCACCACCGGCTTTCGAAGCGGCATAAGGAGAATTCGGCTCCAGGTTGGACCGTTCGTTGAATGAGCCATGTTCAGTGCTACCGTAAACCTCATCGGTTGAAACATGCAAGTAGCGGGCGACCTTGTGCTTCCTGACCGCTTCAAGCAGGACCATGATCCCATAAACATCGGTCTGAATAAAAGAACCGGCCGAGACAATAGAGCGGTCAACATGGGTCTCGGCGGCAAAATTGACGATCATTCCTTTGGCGCCAAGCTTGGCAACCGCTTTATCGACCGCCATTGGGTCGCAAATATCCCCCTTTATGAAGGAATAACGGGGATCATGCTCGATGTCGAGCAAGTTTTCCAGGTTACCGGCATAGGTCAGCTTGTCAAAATTAATGATCTCAACTTCAGAATAATTGGTTAAAATGAAACGGATAAAATTACATCCGATAAACCCGGCCCCTCCGGCAACCAGTATCCTCATTTATCCTTCACCATTTTCTACCATCTTGGCGGCCCGCTCCAGAGACTCAAAGGTCCCCGCGTCGCTCCACCAGCCGCTGATAATATCAAAGCCCAATCCGCCGCGTTTGGCATAGGCCCGATTGACATCGGTTATCTCCAGTTCTCCGCGACCCGAAGGTTTAAGTTTTTTTATTATGGTAAAAACTTCGGCATCAAAAAAGTAGATCCCGGTCACCGCAAAATTGCTCTTTGGCCTTTTTGGTTTTTCTTCAATGGAAACGATTTTGTCCCCATTTAATTCAACCACACCAAAACGCTGAGGGTCTTGGACCTTTTTGATCAGGATCCTGGCCCCGCGCGTTTGTTTAGAATATTTTTCCACAAAGAAGGATAAGTCATCCTGGAAAATATTATCCCCCAAAATAACGATCATTTTATCTGACCCGACAAAATTTTCGGCCAGGCCAAGCGCTTGAGCGATCCCCCCAGCTTCGTCCTGGACTTTATAAGTAAAACGACAGCCAAATTCCCTGCCGCTCCCAAGGAGATTAACAATGTCCCCCATATGCTCAACGCCGGTAACGATCAGGATCTCTTCAATGCCGGCATTAACCAGTTTTTTTATCGGATGATAGATCATCGGCCATTTCCCGACCGGTAAAAGATGTTTGTTGGTTACTTTGGTCAAAGGATAAAGGCGAGAACCGGTCCCGCCCGCCAATATTATCCCCTTGATCTTTTTGTTCATGATTTGACGCCCAAAACTTTTTTTTGAATAGCGATCAACTGATCGATCGCTTTTCCCCCTTGATCGACTAATTTATCAAGGGTAGTTTTTGAGAACGGCTCCTGCTCCGCCGTCCCCTGGATCTCGACCAAACGTCCCGAACTGGTCATCACCAGGTTCAGGTCAACTTCGGCCTGAGAATCTTCGTCATAGGCCAGATCGACCAAACAATCAGAATCGACCACCCCCACGCTGACTGCCGCCACAAACTCTTTGATCGGCGCGGGACCGATCGCGTCATACAAAGCGACAAAACTTCCGGTAATTGCCGCCGTCCTGGTCCCTCCGTCCGCCTGAATAACGTCGGCATCAATGATCACCGTCTTCTCCCCCAGTTTTTCCAGGTCGACCACGGCGCGCAGCGCCCGGCCGATCAGCCGCTGGATCTCGTGGGTCCGTCCTTTGACCCGGCCGTTGCTCTCCCGCTGGTAACGGCCGCTGGTCGCGCCGGGAAGCATCCCGTATTCCGCTGTAACCCAACCAGATCCGGTCCCCCGTTTATGGTCCGGTACTTTCTCCTGGATGCTCGCGGTGCAAATGACCTTGGTATTTCCCATCTCGATCAGGACCGACCCGGCCGGATACTTCAGGTAATTTCTGATCATTCTGACCGGCCTGGTCTGATTGGGGGTCCGATTGTCTGACCGCTTCACTTTTCTTCCTTTACCTGGGTTGTTTTCGACAACTGCTCGCGCCCCGCTTTGATCGTTCGCAAGACCCTGACCGAGGTCGCCTCCAAATTGGCCAAAACTTCATCGGCATATTTATCGGCGCCGCCGCGGATCTCTTTTGCCAACTGATATGCCTGCTCGATTATCTCCTGGGTTTTACCTTCAAAAATCCCTTTGTGCTCAGGCTCCTGCCCGCCCGGTTGATGATGAACCGGTGATTCACCGGCATCATTGCGCACGATCGCCTTCTTGGCGAAATCAGATCCCCCCTGCTGGACCAGCCTGATCTTGTCGATGATCGAAAGGACTTTAACCTCGTCCACAATGACCTTCTTGGAAAACGGGACCTTGGTACTGTCAAGAATGATCGACTCCAAAGTGTCAAGCAAACCTAATATCTCCATAATTTACCGCGCTCCTTTTTTTAATTTCTTCAGGCGCTGTGCCACCGGAGCCGGGACAAGATTGGCAATGTCCCCTCCCAGGCGGGCAATTTGTTTCACAAAACTTGAGCTCAAATATGAATACCGGTAATCGGTCATTAAAAAGACCGTTTCGATCTCCGGCGCCATCTGCCGGTTGGTCAGGGCCATTTGAAACTCATAATCGAAATCGGAAACAGCGCGCAAGCCGCGGACGACCGCCCGCGCTTTTTTTTGACGGACAAAATCGACCAGCAGTCCGTCAAAACTGTCGATCTCAACATTGTCGCAGTGGAAAGAAGAAGATCTGAGCATTTGCAGCCGGTCGGGCAGGGAAAAAGCGGCTTTTTTTTCGGGATTGCGGATGATCGCCACGATCACTTTATCGAACAGGCTGGCCGCCCTCTCGATAATATCCAGATGGCCGTTGGTGATCGGTTCAAAGCTTCCCGGGTAAACCGCTATTTTCATTTTTTTTCCTGTAAAAATTCAAGACTGTTTCGCCGTAACTGGCTTCTCGGTACAACTCGATTTTACCATAGACCCGGTCCAATTGATGCTGTTTGCGGTGTTCCGCGATCAAGATCCCATCCGGTTTCATCAGCTCCGACTCGGACAGCTTCTCCATTACTTTGGCCAGCAACGGACTATCGTAAGGAGCGCCAATATAGATCAGATCGAACCGCTCTCTTTTTCCCGCCAGGATACCGATCGCCCGGATAACATCGGCGTGAAATACTTCGGCCTGCCGGCTGAAACCGGTCAGTTCCAGATTTTCCCTGATCAGATCGACCGCGCTCCGGTTCAGTTCGACAAAAACGGCCCGGTTGGCACCGCGCGAAAGAGCTTCAATGCCGACCGCGCCGGTCCCGGCAAACAGGTCGAGAAACTCGCTTTCAACCGCTTTCGCGGAGAGAATATTGAACAAAGCCCCCCTGACCCGGTCAGTTAAAGGACGTGTGTTCAACCCCTTTCTGGGAGTCTTCAGCTGCCGTCCTTTGGCTTCCCCAGCGATTACGCGCACTTTCAATGTCCTTTTCTATCAGTTCCTGGGCAGCCGCCCGGGCATGCTGAATGATTTTTTCGTCCCTTATTATATCAGCTACCCTAAATGATGGCAAACCTGACTGTCTGACGCCAAAAAAGTCACCCGGACCGCGCAATCTAAGGTCCGCTTCGGCTATTTTAAAGCCGTCGCTCGTCTCCACCATTGCTTTGATCCGCGCCTTGGCTTCCGGAGTTTTCGGGTCGCCGACCAAAAAACAGAACGACTGTTCGCTCCCCCGGCCGATCCGGCCGCGCAGCTGGTGCAGCTGGGAAAGCCCAAATCTTTGGGCATGTTCGATCACCATTACGGTAGCATTGGGAATATCAATGCCGACCTCGATAACCGTGGTTGAAACGAGAACATCAAGTTTTTTATCCTTAAACGATCCCATGATCTGGTCTTTTTCAACGCTTTTCATCCGACCATGCAGCAAACCGATCCGCAGTTCGGGAAAGATCTCTTTTTGCAGGTGCTCCGCTTCCATAGTCGCCGCTTTCAGGTCAAGCGCTTCTGATTCCTCGACCAGGGGACAAACCACAAAGACCTGCCGCCCTTCATTAACCTTGGTCCTGATAAAGCTGAAACAATCGGAGCGGCGCGCTTCGGTGACAAAGAATGTTTTTATCGTTATCCGTCCCGGCGGGAGAGCATCAATGATCGTCCGATCAAGATCGCCATATAAGGTCAACGCCAGCGATCTGGGGATCGGGGTCGCGGTCATCACCAGGACATGGGGCGCGCGCCCTTTTTTAATTAAACTTGCCCGCTGATGGACCCCAAAGCGATGCTGCTCATCAATAACAACCAATCCTAATTTGTTAAAAAGCACCTTCTTTTCCAGCAAAGCGTGGGTACCGATCAAAAGATCGGCCTTTAACTGAGTTTCTTTCTTGCGACGGCCGGCGGTCGAGCCGGTCACCAGGTCAAGCTTGATCTTGAACGGCTCAAAGACCTTTCGCAGTTTTAAGAAGTGCTGCTGGGCCAGGATCTCGGTCGGGGCCAGGATCGCCGACTGAAAACCATTTTTCACGGCAATATACGCGGCAAACGCGGCAACGATCGTTTTTCCGGAACCGACATCCCCTTGCAACAGCCGGTTCATCGGGCGCCCGCTTTGGAAGTCGTTAAAAATATCGGACAGAGCTCCTTCCTGGGCCGCGGTTAAAGTAAACGGAAGCAAGCCCAGAAAAGCTTTTTTTGTCCGATCGTCAACCTTAAAAACATTCCCGGTAAGCTCTTCGTTCTTCTTCCGGTTCAGCAGCAAGCCAAGCTGGAAGTCAAGAAGCTCCTTATAAGCCAAATAGTTCCTGGCTTTTTCAATTTCCAGCAATTCCTCCGGGGCATGAAGAAGAGCTAAAGAGCGGCGTTCTTTGGCGTCTTCGATCAGCGGAAGATAGCTCTCAAGGGCGGTCTTGATCACCCCCCTGACCTTTTTTGGATAAAGCCCTTCGGTCAAACGGTAGACCGGAACGATCCTCGTCGGGTCGCCGTCGTCGATCTCAAAATCCTTCGGCAGGATCTGGAGCCGCCCGTCATACTCGGAATATTCCAGTTTGCCGGACAGGATCAGTTTCATTCCGAGGCGGAACGAGCGCAACAAGAACGGCTGATTGAACCAGACCGCCTGGATCCGGCCGGTTTCGTCGCCGATCAATCCCTTGATAATGGTGAACCGGTTGCGGGTGACCTGCGACTCAACTTTTAACAGTTCCCCCCGGACCACCTCATTATCCGAGGGATGGAGCTGGCTGATCGGTTTAATGGAACGACGGTCTTCGTAGCCGCGGGGAATAAAGTAAAGGAGGTCGAGAACCGTAAATATCCCGACTTTGGCAAATATTTTGGCAAGTTTTGGGCCGACCCCTTTGACATATTGGACGGGAGTTTGCAGGTTTGACATTATTTTACTTTTATTATATACTATAAATCTATGAGTTATAAGTGCTTTTCCTGCGGAAAAAAAGCGGTTACCGGCATGACCGTGTCGCATTCAATGCGGCACACCAAACGCCTTTTTAAGCCCAACCTGCAAAGGGTCTCGATCTTGGTCAAAGGGAAGAAAAAGCGGGAATATGTCTGCACCAAATGTCTCAAAGCCAATAAAGTCACCAAGGCTCTCTAAAATTATTCCTCACGCCTCTTAAATCTCTGGGTCGCGATCTCATCCATAAACTTCATTTCCAGGTCCCGCATGACCTTATTATATTCACCAAGCTTGCGCTCCCGGTGTTTTTCCATGATCTTTTTGTCTTTCATCGCCTCGACCAGGTGGGCTCGCTGTTCTTCCAGCTTCTTGCTTGAATCCAGGACTTTCTCGATCTGCTGGTCAAGGTCGGTCTTTAATACTTCCAGGTGAGCTTTCCGGCGCAGGACCTTGTCAAAATCGGAGATCGGTCCGCGCTTAAAAACGTTGCGCAGTTCGTTTTCTTTCCCCTGCTTTTGTTCTTTGATCTCTTCTTCTTTCTGTTTCTCGGTCATATACTCCTGCTGTTTTTCGGCGAACTTCTCCTGCTCTTTTTTCTCTTTGATCCCCCGGACCTTCAGGACCGAATCGAGATCATATTTAAATTTCTTTCCCGGTTTTGGCGCTGCCATTTAATGATCCTTTCTATTTGAAAATACTGATCAATCTGTTCACTGTGTCTTCATAAGAGACTTTTTCGAACGTTCCCTGTTTTAAAAATTCATTGACCTGGTCGATCTTGCTCAACGCGAAATCGATCTTCGGATTGCTTCCTTTAACGTACGCGCCAATGTTGATCAGGTCTTCGGCCTCTGAATAGCGGGCCAGGACCTCGCGCAGCTTGGCCGCCGCTTTCTTTTGTTCATCACCGGTAATACTGGTCATCAACCGGGAAATGCTGTGCGGCACGTCGATCGCTGGATAATGGTTGCGGGCCGCCAGATCACGAGAAAGCATGATGTGGCCATCTAATATGGAACGGGCATGGTCGGAGATCGGCTCATTGAAATCGTCACCCTCAACCAGGATCGTATAAAACGCGGTAATAGACGCTACCTCCGAAGTTCCGGAGCGCTCCATCAGCCGGGGCATCAGGGAAAAGACCGATGGAGTATACCCCTTGGTCGTCGGCGGCTCGCCTGCCGCCAGACCAATATCACGCTGGGCCATGGCAAAACGGGTGACCGAATCCATCATCAAGATAACATGTTTCCCCTTATCCCGGAAATACTCGGCGATCGCGGTCGACACAAAAGCCGACTTAAGACGAATAAGCGGCGGCTGGTCGGAGGTCGCGACGATCACCACCGATTTCTTGAGCCCCTCTTCTCCCAACGATTCTTCGATAAAATCCCGAACTTCACGGCCGCGCTCGCCAACCAGGGAAATGACGTTAATGTCGGCCTCGGCGTTCCGGGCGATCATCCCCATAGTGGTCGATTTGCCTACCCCGGAACCGGCAAAGATCCCGATCCGCTGGCCGCGTCCGACCGTCAACAAACCGTCGATCGCCCTGACCCCAAGGCGCATAACACTGGTTACCCGGGGACGCTTCACCGGGTCAGGAGGATCGGCATCGAGGGGACATTCTTTTTCCCAGTCGATCGGTCCCTTGCCGTCGATCGGTTCTCCAAGGCCGTTGAGTACCCGGCCAAGGATCGACGGCCCGACCTTGACCATTAATGGTTTACCGGCAGCAGTCACCTGCATCCCGGGAGCGATCCCGGCGGTAGAACCAAGCGGCATCAGCAAGACCCGTCCTTCCCTAAACCCGACAACCTCGGCGTAAGCTTCACGGCCCTCTTTTTCCAAACGGATGGAGCAAAGGTCACCGACCGAAACCCCGCCAACCTGCGCTTCAATGATCAAACCGACCAATTGAACTACTTTGCCGATCACTTTAACCAGATCGGCATGTTCGAGCGCTTTATGATATTTTTCAAAATCAATGTCAACTGGCATATTAAGACTCTTCCGCGGCGACTTTATGGAGGGCTTCTTCGATAGATTTTATTTTGGTAGCGATGCGGGCATCGACAAATCCCAGGTTGGTCTCAATAATACAACCCCCCGGTTCAATATTGGAATCTTCCAGGATCGAAAGGCTCTTGACCCCGTCAAGCATACCGGCCAGGCGGTCTTTGTAGCGCTTTAAATATTCGGCGTCTTCACGGTTGACCCTGACAATGATCTGTTCCCGGTCGGAAACCCGGCCGATCGCTTCGGTCACAATATTCAGGCAAACGTCGCGGTGCAGAGAAACTTCGGAACGGATAATTTGTTCGGCGACCCGGAGCGACAGGCGAAGTATCTCGCTCTCGGCATCCTTAATGATCGTTTTGCGTTCTTTAACCGCTTCGTTGATCGTTGCTAGCGCTTCCTGGATCTTTTGCGCCGCTTCTTCTTTCCCTTCAACCTTCCCCTCATCAACCGACTGCTGCCTGATCCGATCGGCTTCGGCTATAGCTTGATCAATAATTCTTTGGGCTTCAGACCGAGCCCGGTCAAGATTTTCCCCCGACGCCCTGATGACAGCTGAAGTAGTTGAAGGGGCCGGGATTGGGGGAGCTTCCCGGCGCGGCATTGGCGCGACCGGATTGATCCTCTCGATCACGACCGTTCCTTTTTCCTCCAGCCGGTCCCGTTTGATCAGTCCCATCGGTTAAAAAACTTTTTCCGCGAATAACTGATGAAACCTTTCTTCGATCATCGGGCGAAGAAGGGTTTTCTTCAGATTCCGCGCCAGTTCTTCGATCATTAGCCGCTCCCGGGGCATGGCGGACAGGACCCCTGTTTTTTCCTCCTCCGGGACCATAGAAAGAAGAAAAGCGACAGTTTGCGGCCTTTCGTACATTAAAAATCCAAAATTCTTTTTTGGCACGGGCGAATAATTTCTGGCGGCAGGAGGATTCAATCCTGCCCGCGGGGCCGGAGCGGCAGGCAGGGCCAGGAATCCCTGATAATCAGACAAAACCTCCTGCAAAGCCTCCGGTGACGGGGTCGGCAAATGGTTGATCCCGGCAGCGATCAAATCCGCCAGTTCATCGGGCAAATAGCGCAAGACCCGGGAGGAGACATCCGCTCCCAGGATCGATAAAAATATTGTCGCTTTTTCCCGTCCGGTTAACGTCATGTTATTCACTTAACCATTTTTTTAAAAGGTCGGCGATCTTTTCCGGGTTCTGCTCAACCGCGTTCCTGACCCGATCAACCCCGGATGGCGCTGGCGGAGGGGGCGGCGGAGCGGGAACATTTCCTGGTGACCGGCCAGGCTCGCGAGGCAGCTCTTCCTGCCGTCCGCGGCCGAACACTAAAGACCAGAGCCAAAACAAAATCACCAGCCCAACAACCCCTCCCGTCCCCCAGATCACCCAGCGGCGAAAGTTGACCGAGTTTAAAGCAAACAATTGCCCCGGGTTTTTGACTTTTTTAACGATCTTTTTATCGGCTGCCGGGGTCGCCAGATGAAAGGGAACTTTCTGCAGGATAATAATATCGCCGCGTTTTTTATTGTGGCCAACAGCAGCCGCTACGGTCGTAAAGGTCGCCTGCTTTAACTTGGCGGTCAGATCGATCCGATTATCGATCAAAATAACGGTGTTAAGTTTTTTGACCTTGATATCCTTGAGTTTTATCTCGTTCTCTTTCATCGGCTGGATCGCCACGCTGACCTTTACGATCGAGCTGTTTGGTGGATAAAACCGGTTCAACAACTCCTGCGCTTTCCCGGAAAGTTCTCTTTCCAGGTCCCGGATCGCTTCGGTCTTGAGAACGATCTTTTCCCCTGGAGGAAGCTCCTTTTCAACGATCGCTTTCGGCTCGCTCTTGATCTCTTCTTTCTTTACCGCCGGCTTTTCCTCTTTTTTAACCTCTACCTTTTCAACTTCTTCCTTTTTTGCTTCCTCTTTTGCTTTTTTCTCAACCGGGACGGCCGCTTCCTTGGTCAGGATAATGTCTGGTTCAACGATTTGCGGCAGCATTTTAGCCGGGGGAGGAGGAGGAATCATCCCCTCGCCAAGGCCACTGACCGGCTGACCGGCATTGGTCGAAAGGATCCGGCCGGAATCGTCGATCACCGTCACGTTTTCGGTCTGCAGGTTCTCGACGCTGCTCGCCACCAAATGAACGATCCCGTTAACTCGGGCCGGGGTCAGCTCAAAACCAGGGCGCAAGCGGAGCAGGACCGAAGCGGTGACCGGCGCCACCGCGACCGCGAACAATTTTGTCTCTGGAATAACAACCTGGACCCGAACATCCTCGATCCCTTCGATCCTTTTAATGGTACGGGCCAATTCTCCGGAGATCGCCCGGATCAGCTGGATTCGCCGGTCAAAATCGGTCGCCCCCATTTTGGTCTCGTCAAATATCTCCCATCCGACCGAGCCGCCGATCGGCAGGTTCTTTTCGGCCAGGCCAAGGCGGGCTTCGTCCATTTTATCTTTAGGAACGGCAATAGCCTTCCCACCCTCTCTGATATTGTAAGGGATCTTCAGCTCCTTAAGCCTGGCGACAACGTTAGCCGCATCTTTAAGGTCAAGATTGGAATAAATGACGGAATAGCCCGGATTCCGGTTGAAATCGCTGGTGGAGCATCCCCGAATAAAAAGGAATATAGCGGAAAAAATAACGACCAGAACAACCCCGCCAACCAAGAGCATCCTGCGCATATCAAAACCAGCTGGTGCTTCTGCCATCTATTTATTCCTTCCTTATATCTGCATTTGGGTTATTTCTTTGAACGTGTTAACCGCGCCATTGATAGTTGTGACCGCCATTTGGACCATGACACTCGCCTTTGATTGGGCGACCATGACGTCATGCAGCTCAACCTCCCCGCGGGAATAACGATCGATCATCTGATTCGCATGAAACTCGGACCGGCTAACCCCGTTGAGCGCTTCAATGGTCTTATTTAGCACATCATCAAACATGTTGCCGGAAAGCGGCCGATCCCCGGTAAGAGCGGCAGCGGCTGAACCGATCGGCGCCGCAGAGGTCGTCCCCGGCGCCTGAGCGATCAAGGTATCATCTCCCATCAGCTGGGCTAAACGCAAGTCGGCACTGATCGGTTTGATCGCCATATTTGGTCCTCCTTATTGGATCTGCAGGGCATCCTGCAGCATCTTCTTTGTCGCGTTGAACGCGGTAATGTTCGCTTCGTAATATTTTGACGCCTCAACCATGCTGGCCATTTCAGTCGACATCTTAACATTAGGCATCAAGACATATCCCTGTTCATCGGCATCAGGATGACCGGGATTATAAACCCTTTCGAACGGAGCTTTATCGTCAACAACTTCAACCTTGACCCCGCCGCCGGTCGCCAAACGATTTTCCGCCTGGCTAAGGGTCTGCGCAAAAGTGATCGGTTTTTCCGAATAGACGGCAACCTTTCTCTTGTACGGCTCGCCAAAAACCGTTCGGGTGGTGCTGGCATTGGCCAGGTTGGAGGCGATCAGCTCTTGAGTGATCCGCTGCGCGTCCATCCCATCGACGCTGATCCTCATCGCTTGGTTAAGCCCCATAACTCACCTACTTCCTTCCCTGCGAAGCAATTGACTTCAAAATAGCGATCTTTGAAGACATCAGCCTCACGTAAGAAGAATATTTCACCGAATTGTCGGTTAAAGCCGATAATTCATCTTCCAAAATAACATCCTTGTTCTCCTGGCGCTTGACCGCTTTCATTAATTGTTCGTCAAACTCCATCGCCTCATAGCCAGCGGTCTTGGCATTAGCTATGTTCTGGGCAATGACCGCCTGGCGCTTGGTCGAGATCGTCATTGACCTTTCCAGCTGGCTTAACGCGTGATCAAATACTTCCATAAACTATTTCAACCTCTTTTTTAAGGCGGTGATCGCCTTGTTCAAGACCCGGCAAACCTTTGGGCGGGAAAGGTCAAGCTTTTCCGCGATCGTCTTTTGATTGATCCCTTTATGAAAAAAGAGCTCAAGGACCTGTCGTTGCTGCGCCGGAAGATTGCCGATCTCAAACCTGATCCTCTCTTTTAACTCGGCAAAGTCGGCATCGGACGCCGGATTCCCCTCGGTCGGCGCAAAAACTTCGGAACCGGTGGTCTGCATCTCTTCGATCGATAACAAATACATCAGGGCGGAAGCGGAAACGATCTTTTTAATCCGCTTGAGCGCCTGCTTAAATTCATCCTCCGACAACTCCTTTTTCTCCAGCAGTTTTTCTTCTTCATCGTCATTTTTGTTTTTCTTGCGGTCAACAACCGAGCCGACCCCGTTCTTGGCCAGGTCCCTGACCATGACCTGGACCCGGTAAGGGACCGGATTGTAATTTTTCAATCCATCAAGGATCTCGCCCCGGATCCGATAAGACGAGTAAGTCTCGAATTTAACCCCACGGTTCGGGTCGAAATTATCCCACGCCTTCATCAGGCCGACAGTACCGTCGGAAACAAGATCATCGTATTCAATATTTGGGGGAAGCCCTTTGGCCGAAACCATGGAAGCGATCGAGTGGACCAGCGGCATATACGCTTCCACTGAAAACGGCGCTCCTTTTACTCCTGTTGATTTTTTCTTCATTTTTCCTCGCTAACCGTTTCCGCCAGCCAGGCCGGGCGAGCGGATGAAGCCATCTGCCTGGCCAGCTGATCGACTAAAATATCCGAAGTAAAAGCCGAATAAGTCGCCTGACTGCTTTCCCCCTCTTCTTCGGCCGGCCCCAGCTTCGGCATCTTTAGCGTCTGCTTAAGCATTTCCTTGTAAAACATCGTCATGAATTCTTCTTTGACCTGTTCCTCCCGGCTTAACCCGGCCGACGCGGCCTGCGCGACTGCCGGATTAAAGGCAACAGGGGAAATCCCTTCAATCATATTAAATGACCTCCAGTTCGGCTTTGATCGCTCCGCTCTTCTTAAGCGCCTGAAGGATCGAGATCAGATCTTTGGGGGAAGCGTTAATGGCATTCAACGCCCTGACCAGTTGAGAAAGGGTCGGCGCTGCCGGCACTACCCGCAGTTTAGCACTTGTCTTATCAAGCCGCGCCCTGGTTATAGTCTGATATTGGTCGGCGGTAGCGGCCCCGGAATCAGCGACCAGGGCCACATCTTTGATAGTTACATCTATCCCGCCGTAAGACACAGCAACCGGCGCGATCACGACATTTTCTCCAATGACGATCGTTCCGGTCCGTTCATTGATCACGATCCTGGCAACAGTATCAGGGGTAACCCTGATCGCTTCAATTTTTGAAACCAGCGCAACATAATCCTCCCCGGCATCGGAAGAGACCAGGATCGTCGCCGCGTCTTTGGCATCGGCGTTCAAACCGGCTTTCCGCAAAGCGGCAACCACCCGATTCGCCGAAGTGAAATCGGGCTGGTTCAAGACCAGGGTCACGGTCCCGGTCTTGCTGGTCGTGACCGCGACCTCTTTTTCAACCAGCGCCCCGCCAGGGATCCGGCCAACAGTCGTTGTTTGTTGTTTAACATACGGAAAAGATTCGGCCCCAACTACCACATTCCCCTGGCCAACCGCGTAGATCTGGTCGTCTACACCCTGCAATGGAGTGGTCAAGAGGGTCCCCCCCTGCAAAGAGGTGGCGTCACCAACCGATGAAACGGTAACATCAATTTTGTCCCCCGGCTTAACAAATGGCGGCAGGACGGCAGTCACCATGACCGCGGCGGTATTTCTGGTCTTAAAATCGACCGCCTGGGGAATGACTCCCATTCGGGAAAGAACATTGGCCAGCGCTTGCTGGGTAACTTCATTTTGCGATCGGTCTCCGGTATTGCGCAACCCAACCACCAGGCCAAAACCCATCAGCTGATTGTCCCTGGCTTCAAGAACCCGGGCAATATCTTTGAGGCGAACCGGGGGCGATGCGGCATAACTGGCTGTGCAAACACAAACAGCCAGCAAAACAAAGATCAATGTTTTTTTCGCTCTTTTCATTTCAGGCAATAATATCATTTCTTTTTGCTTTAGAAAAGCCAATTAATTATTCTGGTCATCCAACCAGGAGTTTCCGAATCGGCAACCGAGCCGGTCCCCTTGACCGAAACGCTCGCGTTAGCTACCTGATAGGAATAAACCGTGTTCGTATTGGAAATATCTTTGGTCCGAACCAATCCGGTAAAAGTGATCTCCTGCAATTCATTGTTCACTTCAACCTTATGGTGTCCCTCGACCGATAATATGCCGTTCGGCCTGATCTCGTTGATCCAGGCGGCAAACCTCGCCTGGACATTGCTCCCTCTGGTCGTCTGCCCCCCGCCGTCATATTTATTGGCCAGGTTGACCGTCGCCGAATTATTGGAGCCAAGGACCGGAGCCAGCCGGGCAAAAGTCTGGCTGTACTTAAATGACAGGTCGTCTTTGACATCAGTTTTGGTATTGGCCAGGTTCCTGGCATTTGAGTTTTCCATGATGATAACGTTGATCAGGTCTCCAACCTTGTAAGGTTTTTGAGGGGAATAAGGAGAAGACCCTTTTTCGCTCCACAGTGAATCGGCCGCCGCCAGGCCTGAAAGCAGGACCCCGATCAGTATAGCGGCATAGAATTTTCTCATTTGATTTCCACCTCAACTTCTTTTTCGGACAGGACCTTACCGAATAAAATCTTCGGCGAATCTTTTTTTCTGACCTTTATCTGCTCTCCAAGATAGCCGTTCTCCAGAGCCAGCCCATCGGCCCTGACCCCAAGATCTGAGGCTACTACAACCAGGCTGATCTCGCTTCCGGCCCGAATGACAGCCGGCTCGCGGAGCATCCACTCAAACACCGTGCTGTTTTGCGGAACCGGGATCTTGGTCTCTTTTCCCAGTAACGTTTCGATCGCGGTCAAATATTTTTGCGGCAGCATCGCGACATCCCTGACCTCGTATTTGAAGTCTTCGCTTTGCTGTGCCTTGTTGCGCGGGAGCTTCCTGGCCGCAACCACCACCTTTTTTAGGACCTCGACCTTCGCCCGGACAAAAAGCTTGCTGGTCTCCCCCTTTGTCTTGACCTGAACCGGAAAGATCACGTTGCCGATCGGCTTAAAATCAGAAAAAACATCCAGGATCTTGCAGGCAGCCGAGGCATCGTCCAAATCCAGGAGAGCGGCATCTTTATCGTTTAGCCTGATCTCAACTTGCAGCTGGCTCTTGGCAAAATCAGGATATCTGGCGACAACGAACAACTTGATCGCCTCAACGATCTTGTCTTCGACCGGCGACGCAAAAACCGCGCCGGCCGCGCAAATAATCAGCAAAACTGTAGTTATAGATCTTTTCATCTGTTTACTGCTTCATTTTATCGAGCGAAGCAAGCATCCCTTCATAACTTTGGACCGCTTTAGTCACCGTATCAAAAACCCGCTGGGCCATGACCATCCGCATCATTTCGGAAATAACGTCGACGTTGCTCTGTTCCAGCGAATACTGATTGATCGACCCATACCCATCGGCGTTAGCCACCCCGACCACCGGCTCCCCGGATGATTCAGTCTTCTGGTACAGGTTCTGTCCAAGCGATTTTAATCCGGCTTTGTTGGTAAAGCGGGCCAGATTGATCTGCCCTACCTCGGTCAGGTCTTTCTCGTTGTTGCGCGCGATCAAGATCGTTCCGTCCTGGCTGATCGTCACGCTGGTCGTGTCGCCCGGAATCACTATCCCCGGTTCCAGTATCCGACCGTTTGGATCAACAATATTGCCGGCATCATCGACGCGAAAATTGCCGGCCCGCGAGTAAGCCTGCGAACCGTCGGGCAATCGGACCATAAAAAAGCCTTCTCCCTGGACCGCCAGATCCAACGGATTGTTGGTAACCTCGATCGCTCCCTGGGTGTGATCTTTTGGAGTTGACGCGATCCGCACACCGGTCCCGTACTCAACGTTGACCGGAGTATTCTCGGCACCGGAGATCTCCTCATAGAGCATGTCCTTGAAGCTTTTTTCGACGTAAAAAAGGGATTCCATTTCGGCCCGCCCTTTTTTAAATCCGACCGTTTTGGCATTGGCCAGATTGTTGGTAATATCAAGGATCTCGTCCTGAAGCGTATCAAGTCCGGTGGCGGCGACATAAAGCGGTTGAAACATGTTTTTCCCTCCCTATTTATTGCGTCGGGCGACCAAGCTCCATGGCCCGGGACAGGTTTTGGTCTCGCGTCGAGATGACTTTGCTCATCACCCCGTTCAACCTTTCCACCTGCATCATTTCCATCATCTGATCCACAATACTGGCGTTTGAAGATTCAACATACCCCTGGATCAACCTGGGGTCGTCGACTTCCGTCATGATCGAAAGCGATGAGCTCTTTTTAAATATAGACCCGTTCAAAGAGGCCAGGGCATCGGTCCCTTCCGGTTTAAGGATCTGCAAACGATCAACGACCGCGCCGTCAACTTTGATCTCCCCCTCCTGGGTAAACTCAACTTCAGAGCCGGGCGTAACTATCACCGGCCCCATCTTCCCAACCACCGGAAGATTTCCGGCAACCGTGATCAGCCTTCCCTCTTTATCAAGACGGAAACGGCCATCCCGGGTATAGCCCTCCCCCCAGGGACCGGAGACTACAAAATACCCCTCGCTCCCAAGGGCGACATCAAGTTTATTGTTGGTTTTGACCAAAGCACCGCTGGCGGTCTTATAATGGGTGCTTTCTACCTGCGGCTTCATTGAAGAGATCTTGTTCTGGGCGTTGTCCAATTCCAGGGGGAATCCTCTGACCACCACTTCAGATTTTTTGTAACCGGGTACTTCCGCTCCGACCATGTTGTCCATCAGCTTTCTTACTCTTTGATCAGCAGTTTCCAGGCCGGCGCTTCCGATCTCTAGGATGCGGTCTGTCATGGTGGAAAAATTATAGACTGGCGGTATCTAAAAGTCAAATATAAAAATCCCGATTTTCCGGGGAGTTCAGCTCATTGCCGGACAAAAATAATTGCGATAGATCCGTTCGGCCTCGGTTTGATATTTATCTTTGATCTCCCGGTAGCGAGCCAGGGAGGGCGAGGCTTTGGTCTTAAACCAAGCGGCAATGATCGACTCGTTGACCTCCACATGAAACTGCAAGCCATAAGCTTTTTCACCAATCCCAAAAGCCTGGCACAGAACATCGGTGCCAGCCGCCAGCAACCGTCCACTCGCCGGAAGGTCAAAGGTATCGCTATGCCATTGAAATACTTCCAGTTGATGAGAATTACCGGTAAAAAACCGATCTTTTTTGCCGGTTTCGGTTAAAGCGACCGGCCCCCAGCCAAACTCTTCTTTCGCCGCCCGATAAACTTTGGCGCCGGCCGCTTTGGCCAATAGCTGGGCCCCCAAGCAGATCCCCAGAAAAGGGATCCGATCGCTTAGAAGTTTTTTGATAAACCTGTCTTCTTCGGCTAAAAATGGATAGAGGTCATTTTCATAGACGTTCATCGGCCCGCCGAGCGAAACGACCGCGTCTCGCCCGGTTAATTTTTCCGGGAATCGCTCACCCCGCCAAACTTCGATCGTTTGAAAAGGAATTCCAGCCTTTACCAGGAAACCTTCAATCGTTCCCGGCCCCTCGGTCGGATCGTGTTTGATAAAATAAACTGTCATAATAAAAAATAGGGAGCTTGCCGCTAGCAACAAGCCCCCTAATTATAGCAAAGTCATTGATTAAGAAACTGCCACTCTCTGCCGATCCACCAGCTCTCCCTTTTTCCCTTTGTTCCAACCGGAAACCTTGGAGAAATAACCGGTTATCCTGGTAATTTGATCGACATTCCTGCCGCCGACCAAAACCTGCTCCAGCTTCTGCGGGGTCAGTTCGGCCAACGCTCTCGGTTCGATCCGGACCTTGTCATTTGGTCCATCGTACTGGGTATGGCGAAGACAGATCGCCCCATCATCGTCGTACGCCCACTCGATCTGCTGGTTGTTTTCCAAAAAGGCGCTCAATTCCTCAATAGTCATTTTTTTCACCCCCTTCTTTTAGGCAATTAACATGTCGTGGATCGTCCGCTCCGTCAGCATCTTCTTCATGGTTTTTTGCACAACGCAAAGGGTCTTGCGGACCCGGCATTTGACGCTGAAACGGCAGCTCCGCCGATGGAACAGGCAATGGTTGAGAATGATCGGCCCTTCAACCGCTTCGATCACCTCCATCAGGGTGATCTTCTTTGGGTCGCGGGCCAGCTTCAGCCCTCCCCCTTTTCCTTTGCGGGTGGCAATAAAACCCCGCCGCGCTAAAAGCCGGGTAAGCTTGTTGAAGTGGTTAAAGGGGATCTCGATCTCTTCGGCCAGCGGCCGGCTCTGGGTCCCGTCGCCGAGCGAAGCAAGCTTGACCAGGAGCCGCAGGGAATAATCGGCCGCTCGTGTTATCTTCATAATATGCGCATATTATACTTATTATAATAATCTGTCAAGCATTATCGCCTGACAGTTATTTGTCGTCTAGAACTTGTAGCCGAGCTGCAGCTGGAGCTTAGCCGGGTCGACAATGTCGATCCCCGCTTCAATGAACATCGGGGAACGGCCAAAAGCGTTGTCAAAAATAAAGGAGAGGGCCAGTCCGGCCTTGGTATCGTTATTGCCAAAGTACCCCACGATCCCCAGTCCAAGCGAAAGAGGCATTCTCCCGATACTGGACAGCGCGAATTTACCCCCGGCAAAAGCGATCATCGGGTTTCTTCCGGTGTTCCCCTCCATCCCAAAGCGAAGCGCCACCCCGCTCCCCAAATATTCCTGAAGGATCAGCCCCAAAGCCGCCCCATCGCGAATGCCGCCGCACAGCGCCGGTTGCAGGGCAAACGAACCGGAAGCAAGGACGACCACCGAAACCAACAAAACTATTGTTTTTTTCATGTTTTTCCTCCTGTTTTATTTTATACCAATTTGAACATTTTTAGCAAGAGTTATTTTTTGGAACGCTCATACCCCAGCGCCAGGAAAGAGTGGTCCGCCCTGGCCAAATTCTCGATCGCCGATAATAATTGAACCAGGGCTATTTTTGCCGCATTAGCGTCAGAAGTTTTTATACCTTTAAGCTGCGCAATATTTGAAAAATACAGATCGGCCCGCTCTTGCGCGTTGACGATCTCCGGCAGCAGATCGCTCAATGCCCGGTATTCCAGGTCAAGGCGGCTCCGCCAACCGGCCGGGTTGACATTTTGGGACGAATAAGCCAATCCGGAAAACTCGGTCGCTTCGTCACGCATCGACAGGGAAACATCGTCAAGCCGGTCGGCCAGGTTCCTTCGTTCGGCGTAAGCGCTCGCTTTAGCCGCGTTGGCAAAATGAGGATTGACCGTATTCTTTCTCAATATCTCTTTAACTTCAGCCAGCAATCGACCGATCTCCCGCTCTTTTTCAAACGCTTTATATAATTTCCCTCCCCAGCCGATCTGCTCGGTATCACCGCTCAAGCTAACGTAGACTGGAGAAAAATATGCCGACAAAGCGGAGAACCCTCTATTATCCAAGTAATTTTTTAGGTCGTTTTGCTCCAATAAGGGATCAATTGACGCGATCGCCAGATCAAGCTCTCTAATGATCCTTTCATCATAAGTCGAAGTTAAAATATCGCGCCAGATCAACGACAGCCATTTATAAAGGATCGCCTTTTCATAGCGCGCGGCTATCCAGCGCGGCGCGTTCTCGGCAAAAACCGGGAATTTATCCAATTTCGGCGGGACCACTGAAACATAAAATTCCCTGGCGGTCTCAAATTCACTCCCGGTGATCATGGGACGGACCAGCACGCGGTACTTGGTCAAGGCAAAAGCGCGCAGATCGTGGAATTTCCAGCTTCCCTCCAGGTCGGTCGTGTTCAGCCTCCGGCTATATGACGACATTAACGACAATTTTTCGGTCGCGGTATCCTCCCATTGCCAATTGGCAAAATTAAAATATTCCAGGGTCGGCTCAAGCGGAAGCTGGCTGTCGCCATAATTCCTGATCTCCCAGGCCAAACGAAAGGCCGGTTTATTGTCGATCGCGGCCAGTCCGGGCGGCAAGGTCAGTTCCCCGCTCCATTGGACTTCGGCAGTTCCGTACGGCGGAGGAGAAAGGTCCATGAACAATTTGCCGAGATCGATCTCCGCTCCCCAGGCAAAACGGCCAAATACAAGGACAATAAATAAAGAGATCAGACTTTTTTTCATTTTTTCATCACCCGATCAAAGAATTCAACTGTCCGCTCCATGACCGCCGCCCAGGCAGCGGTAAATTCATGCGGCTCACCCGGATACCTGTAAAATGATACCTCTTTTCCATTTTTTTTCAATGCCTGATCGAGCCGCTCGGACCAGGCAAGAGGGACCGAACGATCGGCAGCCCCATGATGGATCATGATCGGAGCTTCGATCCTGTCAAAATAATTGATCGCTGAAAGGCGGCCCCAAAATTCCGGATTGCTCTCCGGTGACCCGTAACTGGCCAGGATCCGCTCGGCAACAGCCGGGTTCCCTTTGCGGCGCCAAAGCCAGCGGGAAAAATTATCACGGTAATCGGCGCTGACCGGAGCAAAAAGGACTGCCGCCTTGAGCAGCTCCGGCCTGGTCACCAAAACGTTGAGCACCACTCCTCCCCCCATTGAGTGGCCAAGCATACCGATCTGTTCTTTGTTCAGGAAAGGATAATTGCTTTGTTTGACAGCCAAAACGGCATTGATGGCATCCTCAACATAACCAAGGCGGAATCCGGCATCGACATCGGCATCTTTATCTGAGAAAGCGTGGTTGCGATAATCAGGATGAATAACAACGTAACCGCGCCGAGCCAAAAAATCCTGCTCCCGCTTCAACCCCCGGCCATTAGTATATATTTTAGGGTTAATATAGCCGTGGTTTAAGATCAGGACCGGGAAGGGCCCTTTGCCTTTGGGAACATTCATGATACCGGATATTTTCAAGCTATCACTATAATATGTAATATAGTAACGGGTGTATTTATCATTTTTGGCCAGGACCCGGCCAAGTTTCAAATCACGGCCAACAAGCTCTTTCTTCATTAATTCCGGCAACGATGGCTCACCCTCAACTACACCAAAAACCGGGGCCACGGCCAGAACCAGAAGAAATAAGGCAACTTTAAACTTCACCCGGTCATTCTGGCACTAAAAGATCTTTTTGCCAACTACCTTATTGATCTTCGCTTTGGCGATCTCGAGGTCGTACTTTGCTCCCCAGAGAGAATTTTCGGCCGCGGTCAGCGAAGCGCGGGAATCAAGCAATGATAAAAAAGTAGTAATGTGCTGTTCATAATTGACCTCGCTCAGCCGCATGGTCTTTTGCGCCAGGTCGGTTGCCGCCTGGGCGGCCGCAATCTGTTCTTCAGCCGCCTGATATTCCAGATAAGCGGAGCGGACTTCAAGCTCGATCCCATCGCGCAGCTGGTCGGCCTGCGCCGCCAGCGCCTGATAATTGCTCCGGGCCTCAGCCACTTTGTTGGGGGTCTCAAAACTGTCAAAAATGTTCCAGGAGCCGCTTAAAAGCACTTGCCAGGAATCAAGATCGATATTTAATCCGGCATTGCGATAGTCAGAAACAGTCCGGCCGCTGGAACCGATCAACATGAATGACGGCCAGTAATTGGCCGCCGCCAGGCCAACGCTCTCTTTGGCAATGGTCAACCCCTCCCGAAATGAGCGATAATCCGGCCGATTGGCCAGCGCGGCATCAAAAAGTTCGGAAAAAGCCGGCAAAGAAACAACCGCGACCGGGGAAACTTCTTCAAGCATTTGGCCGGTAACACTCCCCCTGGTTCCCAATAAATTATTTAAGGCGGCTTCAGCCAACCGGAGGCCAGATTTAGCTTTTATCCTGGCGACTCTGGTATTTAGGACCTCGGTCTCGATCCTCATGACTCCCTCCCGGCCAATGATCCCGGAATCATAATAGATCCGGGAGAGCTTGAGATATTTTTCCAGCGACGCTTCCGCCTTGTCGATAACCTGCACTCCTTTTCGCGCTTTGAGCACGTTATAGTAGGCGTTTTTGGCGGCAAAAAGCACTTCAACTTCCGCGCGGCGCAGGTCTTCCCTGGCGCTGCCGTAACCGGCATCGGCCATGGTCAGAAGTTTTGGCAGGCTGGCAACAAAGATCGGCTGGGCCAGGGAAAAGGTGTAGGTTTTCAGGTCGGCTGCTTCATTCGGGGCGGTCAACGATTCCTGATAATACTTCCCGTAAACACCTTCCAATTTTAAGCGGGGAAATAAGGCTGACCTGGCTTGGGCAAGCTTGCTCCCGGCGGCGTCAAACTTTGCCTTCGCGGCAACAACCTGCGGGTTTTTGGAGAGCGCGAGATCGACCGCTTCGTTCAGGGTCAGCGCATCAGCAAATGACAAATTAAAAATGACAAATGACAAATTAATGAATAAAAATATTAACTTCGACCATTTGACATTAGTTGTCATATTTCCTCCTCCACCGGCAGGACAAAAGCCTTGACCCCATCATCAGCGTGAATTTTTTTAAGTTTACCGACCTCGGCCATCAACTTTAGCTTAGTTGCGTCATCAACCACGGCTAAAAACGCCTCATTGTTCCCCGGCCAAACCTGGGAATCGAGATGGGGCTCGGAATGGCCGCCGACACCGTGAAGATAGGGAAACCTCGTGTATTTTTTCGCTCCGCAAGCCAGCATCGCCGCCAAAACCTTTGCTTCGAGGGCGGGAACAAATATTATGATGACCGCTTTCATTCCTGTTTTCCTCCAGTCTGCCGACGGGCAAACCAATTTTCGATGGTGTAATAGAGGGTCGGGACAAAAACCAGGGTCACGGTCACGGAAACGACCAACCCGCCGATAACTGTCACCGCCATTGGTTTCCAAAAACCAGATCCTTCGCCGCCGCTCAACACGATCGGCATTAAACCAAGAATGGTAGTTATTGAGGTCATTAAGATCGGACGGAGCCTGCTGCGCCCCGCCTCTTTGATCGCGTCTTTAAGCTCCAAGCCGCGCGCCCGAAGAATATTGGTAAAATCGATCAAAACGATCGCGTTCTTGACCGCGACCCCGGTCACCAGGATCAAACCAATAAAGGCCATAACACTAAAGGAGATCCCGCTCAAGAACAGCGCCCATACAACCCCGGCCAGCGCGAACGGAATAGAGAACATAATAATGAAGGGCATCAAAAATGATTCAAACTGCGCGACCATGACCAGATAGATCAGCGCGATCGCCAAAAGAAGGGCGACAAAAAGCGAACGGAAACTTTCGGCGATCTGCTCTGAATTCCCGGCGATCTTGACCGTTATATCATCGGGAAGGCTGGTCCCCGCCAGGATCTCGCGAATGTCTCCGGTAATGTCGCCCAGCGACCGGCCAAAATAGTCTGCTTCCACTTTAACGATCCTCTGCTGGTTCTTGCGCTGAATAACCTGCGGGCCGCTGCGCAGTTCCACCTTCACGATATTGCCCAGCGAGATATTTTTGCCTGTCCGAGTGGTGATAAAAACATTTTTAATGTCATCAAGGGAGCGGCGGTCATTTTCCTTTAACTGCACAAAGATATCATACTGGTCCCCGCCGATCCGGTATTTGGAAACGGTCGTCCCGTATAGATAAGCCCGGGCGGTCATCGCCACATCGTACATGGACAGCCCCAGGCTGGACGCTTTCTGTCGGTCAACCTTCAGAGCGTATTCCGGGATCGCTTTTTCCCTCGATAAGGTCGGATCAACCACCCCGGGGACTTTAGCCAGCCGGCTCTTTAGCTGATCGGCGACCAGGTCGATCTTTTCAAAATCGGAGCCGTAGATCTCCAGAGTGACCGGCTTCCCTCCCCCCGCCAGGGAATTGGCGCCGCTGGCGGCAAAATCGATCCCCTTCAAACCGGGGATCGCGTAAGCCAGTTCGGCAATCGCCCGCTGGAGCTGTTTGATGTCGCGGCGGCGCTGGTCAAGCGGGACGACCTTGAGATAGAGCCGTCCGTAATTCGCTCCGTTCTTGGTCGAGAGGCTCATCCGCCCGGCAGTTGATCCGGCACTGACCATGACAAACTCGGTCTCCGGAACATTTTTGCGGATCCGCTCCGCCAGTTGGCGCATGACCCCCGCGGTCTGGTCCCAGCGGCTGCCGGCCGGCATCTCGACCGTCGCGGTGATCAAGCCGCTATCCTGCTCCGGAAAAAACTCGCTGCCGGTCAGGGCAAAAAGTCCCATGCTCAGAATAAAGAAAATAGACAAGGAGGCCAGGACCCTGCGCCGGTTGCCCAGCGCCCAAGCCAGAATATCTTTATAACCAGCGTCTATCCTTTCAAAGATAATTTCGCTCTGATCATGAAGCTTCCGCCAGAAACCAGATTTATCTTTTTTCTCTTCAATTCTGATCATCTTTGAACAGAGCATCGGGGTCAGGGACATCGCGGTCACCAGCGACATTGCCATAACGACTATCGAAATGGCGGACAACTGGTTAAAGAAGATCGCAATAAAACCCTGGACCAGAAGAAGCGGGATAAAGATCACCAAGTTGGTCGCCGTGGAAGCAATGACCGCGCCGGCAACTTCACCCGTGCCAAAGACCGCCGCTTCCCTAGGCGGCTCGTGCTTTTTATCGAGATGGCGGTAAAAGTTTTCCAGGACCACGATCGCGTCATCAACCACCACCCCGATCGATATAATTATTGAAGCCAGGGAAATAATATTGATCGTCGCCCCGGAAGCGGCCATATAAATAAACGCCGCCAGGATTGAGATCGGGATCGCCAGCGACACAATAAATGAGCCGCGGAAGTCGCGCAGAAAAAAGAGGACGGTCAACACCACAAAAAAGAACGACCAGTATAAGGTGTGGGTCAGTTCGTTGATCTGGCGGACTATCGACTCGGAAGTGTCCTGCACGTAGGTGATCTTCACGTCCGGGGGAAGTTCAGGCATCAGCTTGGCCAGCTCCCGGCGGATCGATTTGACCACATCAACGGTGTTGGCCCCGGATTGTTTTTGGACCTGGATCATCACCCCGGCCTTGCCGTCAACCTCGGTCATATTATCCTGTTCCTTGAACCCGTCTCCAACTAGAGCGATATCGGACAGATAGATATCGCCGCCATTATAGCTACCAACGATCGTCCTTCTGATCTCGTCAATATTATTAAATTCTCCGGGGACCCTGATCCCGTATTCCAGGGCGCCCGACTTAATACTGCCGGCCGGGACCGACAGATTGGCCGCCTGCAGCGCCAGATTAACCTGGTTGATCGACAGATGGTAAGCTTCCAACCGGCCGCGATCAATATTAATGTTGATCTGGCGGATCAAACCTCCCAGGATATTGATGGTCCCAACTCCACCTATCCTTTTTAAGGCCGGTGAGATCTTTTTGTCGGCCAGCTGATAGAGCGACGAATATGATTCATCGGCGGAGACCCCAAACACCAGGACCGGGATCTGGGAAAGATCGAACTTGAAGATCGTTGAAGGCTCGACATCGCTGGGCAAGCGGCCGCGGACCAGATCCATTTTATCGCGAACGTCGGCCGAGGCCGGGTCCAGATCGGTCCCCCACTTGAAAGCGATCGTCACCGTGGAAATATTTTCGGCGCTGTCAGAGGTGATCCGATCGATATTCGGCACGGTCGCGACCGCGTCTTCAATTACCTTGGAAACCGACGTTTCAATATCTTCCGGCCCCGCCCCGGGATAAGGGGTAATGATCGTCAGGGTCGGAATGGAAATATTAGGGAGAAAATCAAGCGGCAGGCGGGAAAAGCTGAAATACCCGATGAGTAAAAAGATCAGGTAAAGGGAAAGGGTAAATAACGGCCGGGTGACAAACCTTCTGATCATTGCCTGACTTCCTCAATACGGGAACCTTCCCTGACTACCCGCTGCCCTAAAATTATAACTTTATCCAGCGGAGAGAGCCCGGAAACAACCTGGACATCGTTCCCGTTTTCCAAACCAAGCACGATCGGCCGTTTTTCAGCAACACCTTCTTTGGCAAGATAGACATATTTTTCATTCTCCCCCAGGACAGCGTCAAAAGGAATAACGGTAGCATTAACCACTCTTTTCAGCACCAGATCAACCTTGGCAAACATACCCGGCTTGATCCGATGGCTGTAATTCGCCAGGATTATCTCGATCTGGGTGGTCCGGCTTAACGGATCGATCACCGGACGGATATTGCCAACTACGCCGCGGAAAAGTTCGTTCGGCAGGGCATCAAGCGCAATATCGGCCCGGGTCCCTTTGGTAATGCTGGTATAATATTTTTCCGGGACATCGGCATAGATCTTGACCCGGTCGATCCCGTAAACAACAAATACCGGAGAAATGCCCCCACCCACCTGAGAAGTAACCTGATCACCAATCTTGACCAACTGCATCCCAACTACGCCACTGATCGGCGATGTCACCACCAAATCATTATACAGATCATTGGTCGGATCGATCCCGGCAACATAAGAGAGAAGCTTGCTCCCTTTGCTGACATAATCCCCTTCTTTAACATATAACTCTTCGACCCGGCCGGTTGTCCGGGGACGGACGCTGACCTCGGTTTCAGCTTTGATATCACCGTTCAAAGTCAAACGCTGTTCGATGGGTCCGAGCTTGGGAGAAATTGCCACAACCGGCACGACTCTTTCAGTTTTAGCCTCTTTGCCGCCGCTTAACCGGCCGGCTAAACGGAAACCGAAAACAACGACGATAATTACAACTATTGCCCAAATTATTTTTTTATTCATATTATTTCGCTCCTTCTTCTTTCATCGCCGCGGCGATCTTTCCCATTATCGAGAGAAGCTGCTCCCGGTCTTTATTGGAGATCCTGCCAAAGATATCGGTCAAATGCCGCCTTTTTGCTTCGCGTATTTCGCCGTAGATCTTGCGCCCATCTTTGGTCAGCGCGATCCTGACGATCCGCCGGTCGTCCGGGTCTTCGCTCCGTTCCACAAAACCATCGCGATGCAAGCGGTCAACCATGCTAGTAACATTGGCCAGAGTGACCCCGAGCGCCGCGCTGATATCAGACATTTTGCAATTCTCTCTCTCATGGGCGATCCGCATAACCAGACATTGCGGCATGGTGATATCGCAATCGTCCGGCAGGTCGCGCAGCTGAAAGCTTTTAACTACCGTCGGGGCCAGCGCCTCCAGACGATCCAGGAACTCTTTCAAACTTTTCTCCGCCATGAAACACCCCTGATTTATTATTAACCTGATTAATAGTTTACTGTGTTAACTATTATTTGTCAACCCGTAAATTGGCCGCGCTATCTTGAAAGGCGAGCAAGGATATCTTTCAGGCGCCCGGGGGTCCCGGTCCCCGGCAATAGCATTGGCCCTTTACGAATGCGGGACCGGGAAAAAGGGAACGGGATAATATATCTGTCCCAGCGCCAAAATAGTTTTATATGCAAAGGGGAAAATAATCCGACCGGCACGATCGGGACCCCCGCTTTTTCCGCCAGAAAAAAAACTCCCGGTTTAACGGCAAAGGGCGGCCCGGACGGCCCGTCGACCGCCACCACCGCGTCGTACCCCTCTTTGATCAGTTTGATCATCCTCCCCATTGCCCGGGCGGTCGCCAGCTTATCGCGCTGGAAATTGACCGCAATGATCTCGTAGCCAAGCCAGCGG
>JAHJKL010000012.1 GCA_018822365.1 Candidatus Margulisiibacteriota bacterium | reverse complement strand
TTATATTCTATAATATATCTATTATGAAAAAACTAATTATCGGTTCTTTGCTGGTCCTCTTTGCCGCTTCGCTCGCCGTCGCGCAGGAAACCAGCCAGCAGGCTGACCAGGATTACATCAACAAGCTCTATTACCGGCATAATAAGCTCGAGCTTTTAACTCGTAAGCGGCTGATCGACGAAAAACGGAACTATAACGACGTCGATATCACCTCTTCCACTTACTACGCCGACAATTACACCACCAGGAACACCAATATCACCCAGCAGGGCTTCTCCAAGGCGGAGGTTAAAGAGATCAACGAATGGTATATCTATCTTGGAGGGATCAGCGAGATCACCGACCTGGAATTTCTCAGATTGATCGGCGACACCCGGGAGCTTGACCGGGTACAGGGGATCGAAGACCAGAAAAACAAAATGCGCTTTATCGGCAACATCTTCATTGGGACAGGCTTAACCGTCATGCTTGGCGGGGCAGCTTTCGGAGCGGAGTCAAAAGTTGTGACCGGCGGCGCGCTCGGCATGGTCGTCGGCTTCTTCATTGATGCCTTCAACGGCCCCCCATCGCACTACATCAGCCCGGCTTACGCCCAGGCCAGGATCGACGAATATAATATCGCCATGAAGAAGCGTCTCAACCTGCCGCTAAATTACGAATAGGCTCCGGCTCACGGAAAAAATAGCTAAACCAGCTGGCCGGTGAATTTGACAGCCTGGTCATTTGTAAATAGAGGGTCGACGACGGGCGGTAAGGTTTGGTCTTCAGTTTCATCCCCACTTCCTCGTAATGGCGGTCCCCTTTTCGGTTATTGCAGACCGAACAGCAAACCACCACGTTGTCCCAGGCGTCACGCCCTCCCCGGCTTTTGGGCACTACATGATCGATCGTCAGAGTAACATGTTTTTTGCCGCAATACTGGCAGGTGTGGTTGTCCCTCAAATAAATGTTCTTTCGGGAAAAGACAACGTCGGTGAACGGAACAAATATATAATTGGTCAGGCGGATTACTTCGGGAAGGCGGAAGCGGCCGTTGATCACCTTGCCATTATAGACAACTCCTACCGCCTTCCCTTTGTAGATCAGGCTCATCGCCCGCCGCCAGGAAGTAATATTGATAGGCATCAACGAAGCGTTTAAGACCAGGACCTTCTCACCCATAAACTTTCACTTCAATATTTTATCGCTTTTTTTCAAGCGTTTCAAATATATTGCTAGGTCCAGACCAATCATGTTAAGATTATTTTTGGGAATATTGATATGAAAAAGACAATGTTGATCGCTGTTTGCTTCTTGTTATTGCTGGCCGGCATCGGCCGGGCAGAACTGTCAAACGAACTCCCCCGGGTCAACTATGAACGGGCTAAAGTTATTGAAGCGGAAAAGCTCAACCTCAACAAAACGGTGGACGCGGCGCTCCAAGAGACATCCCAGAGAACTAAAGTGCTTGTTCAGTCAGGAAGGCTAAAAGGGAAGACCCTCTTTCTCGAACACATCGCTTCAGGTGGGATGATGGGCGCAAATATGCGGCTCACCGCCGGTGACCGGGTACTGCTTTACGTGGAAGAAAACCCCACCAAAGCCGAAAGCCCTGACGGCGCTCCGCTGGTTCAAATTGACGATTATTTAAGGGACACCCCTTTGTTATGGCTGACCCTCTCATACGGGATATTGCTTTTGATTATCGGCGGGAAAAAAGGGTTCAACTCATTGATAAGCTTGGCCCTGACAATTTTAACCATATTTTTCGTTCTTTTTCCTTTAATTCTTTGGGGATTCAACCC
The DNA here is from genome assembly GCA_018822365.1 of Candidatus Margulisiibacteriota bacterium. Classification (NCBI taxonomy): domain Bacteria; kingdom Bacillati; phylum Candidatus Margulisiibacteriota; species Candidatus Margulisiibacteriota bacterium. Next base: position 30,456 of record JAHJKL010000012.1, on the reverse strand, counting down.
GCTATTAGTCTCTATCGTAATTTCCGGGATAATTTCGCTCCTGGTGCTTAGGATCGTAGGAGGAAGGACGGTTAAAGCCTTAAGCGCGGCTGTGGGAACGCTGATCGGGGTCGCGATCGCCGGCCTCCTGGTTATTCTGGTCGGAAAAATAATCCACCTTTCCGGCTTAAGTTCCGAAGAATCAAAAATGCTGATGTATTCCCTGAACCTGAAGATCGATTTTCAGGGGCTGCTGTTCAGCGGGATATTGATCGGGGCGCTTGGGGCAATGATGGACGTCGGCATGTCGATCGCTTCGGCAACCGAGGAAGTCAGAAAACATCATCCAAACGCGACTTTTACCAATTTATTCAACGCTGGGATGAACGTTGGCCGCGACATTATGGGAACCATGTCCAACACTCTGATCCTTGCCTATACCGGTTCCGCCCTTCCTCTTCTCCTCCTTTTTATCGCCGGCAATATGCCGTTCGCCAAGGTAGTTAACATGGAACTGGTCGCTGAAGAGATTGCCAGGGCGCTGGCCGGAAGCATCGGCTTAGTATTATGCATCCCGGCCACCGCGCTGGTCTCCGCCGCCTTGTACACCAGGCATCAGCGAGCTGGTTCCCCCTTGCCGGAAGGCTGGCTCCGGCGTATCGGAAAATAATTATCACTATTCTTCCAATTGTTCCCAAATTTCAGTTAGCTCTTTTATAAGAGGCGAGGAAGCCTGTTCAATAATCGTTTTCCCCGCGACCATTGACTCAACGATCATCCTGTTAAAAGCGATCCTGCCGATCACCGGCACCCCATAATCCCGGCAATAACCATCTATTTGGTCTGTCATTTCGGGATTGAGATCATATTTATTGATCACCATTCTGACCGGGACGCTAAAATGCCGCGCCACTTCCATGACCCTTTGCGCGTCATGAAGGCCAGAGAGGGTCGGTTCGGTCACGATCAGCGCGCGATCGACCCCGGTCAAAGAAGCGATCAACGGACAGCCGATCCCGGGCGGTCCGTCTATTATGATAAAATCCAGTCGATCGCGTTTGGCTATATCACGGGCAACCTGCCTGATCTTCGCCACCAGCTTGCCGGAATTTTCTTCGGCAATCCCCAGCTTGGCATGCACAAAAGGTCCGTATTTGGTGACCGACACAAACCATTCGCCAGCGATATTTTCCGCCATCCGGATCGCTCTGGCAGGACAAATGTAATGGCATAGGGCACAGCCCTCGCAAGAAAACGACTCGACCGTATAATCGGGTCTTATCGCTTCAAACCTGCAAAGTTCAAGACATTGCCCGCATTTCACGCAAAGCTGCCGATCAATAACCGCTGTTTGCCCGATTTTAAACTCATGACGTTCTTTAATTTCCGGATGCAACAAAAGGTGAAGGTCAGCCGCGTCCACATCGCAGTCGACCATAACTTTATTTTGGGCCAGGGCCGCCAGCGAACCGGTCACTACTGTTTTGCCGGTCCCCCCCTTGCCGCTGATGACAACTATTTGTTTCATTCCAGCCCCAAGATGTTTTCCACGAGTTCGACCGCTTTTTTAGCCCTCATGTTTGTTCGCGCTCCTTTTAACGATCAGACTTATTTCTTCAAGGACCCGCCGAAATTTATTTTTGTACTCGGGCAATATCTCAATAAGCGGTTTCCCGGTCGAATATCCCCTCGCGATCTCTTTTTGGAAAGGGACCCTCAATAACACAGGGATATTTTCAGCCGCGCAATATGCTTCGGTTTTATTGTCTCCCAGATCGGAGCGGTTAATAACTACGCCAAAAGGGATCTTTAGTTTACGGACCGTCTCAACCGCTAAAACCAGGTCATTTAAGCCAAAGGGGGTCGGTTCGGTCACCAGCAGGCAAAAGTCGCTCCCCTTTATAGCGGTAATGACCGGGCACGATGTCCCCGGCGGCGAGTCAATGATCGCCGTTTGACCGGGATCGAGCAGCTTTTTGACTTGCCTGATCAATGGAGGAGACATTGCTTCTCCGACATTAAGACAGCCCGGAACAAACCGGAGCCCCCCCTTACGACCGGTTTCAATCCGGCCGATCTCGCGAGGTTGCTCGGTTAACGCCCCTCGCGGGCAAAGGAGAGTACAGGCGCCGCAGCTGTGGCACATGGCGGGAAAGACCAGGACTTTGCTTTTGGCGACTACGATAGCGTTGTATTCGCAAACCTCGGAGCAACGGCCGCAATAATCGCATTTGCTCTCGTCAACTACCGGGACCGGCACGGAAGCCTTAATGGTTTTCTCTGTTTCCGGCTTGATAAAAATCGCGGCATTCGGTTCCTCAACGTCACAATCGAGCAATTGACCCTCGCCATCAAACGATAATGCCAGGGAAGTTGCGACAAGAGTTTTTCCGGTCCCACCTTTACCCGAGGCAATAGCAATGATCACAGATTTTTTCCCACGGCAACGCCGTCAGCCGAACCAAATAAAACGCAGACCCCTGTTCCGGCGCAGTATTGGCACATACGGTCATTACGATCCTTTCATTAAATAAATACTTATTTCCAGGCCTCTGGCTTGCTCGATCTATCCTGCCATTTCCAAAAGATCTCCGATCTCCGCGTGCAACCTGTTCTCGTCCATGACGCCGGCGATCCGGCCAACTTCTTCCCCTTTAGCGAACATGATCATGGAGGGAATGCTCATAACTTGGTGTTGATCGGCGATCTCTTTATTCTCTTCGGTGTTCAATTTTACGACTTTCATTTTCCCCTTATATTTCTCGGCAGTTTTTTCCAGGAGCGGGAGCATCATTTTGCACGGACCGCACCACGGGGCCCAGAAATCCACCAAAACCGGCTGGGCGCTCTGTAACACTTCTGCCGCAAAAGTCAGGCTGGAAACCGAAGGAGGTTCGCTCATTGAGACTCTCCCTGGCCAAAATGGCCCGAGACCGACGGCCCCGTCTGTTCCTTTAGCTTTCCGGCTTTAAAATCAGCGATCGCCTGGTTTACGGTGCCGGTCACTCCTGTCAAAACTTTAACCTTCAAGGCAGAGAGCGTTTGATACGCGTTCGGCCCAACATTTCCGGTCGCCACCACCGCCGCTCCCTCGCTCGCTATAAGCTGGGCAGACTGTATCCCGGCACCGCCGGAAGCTTCGACATTCGGATTAGCAATCGCTTTAAACCCTAAACTTTCCGGATCAACCACTATAAAGTAAGGAGATCGCCCAAATCGCTGATCAACCGCCGCGTCAAGATTATCCCCGTTTGCCGTTACGCATATTTTCATGGATAAGCCTCCTCAATGACACTCCCCGTGCGCGCCATGCTCACGGCAAGCCGATAAGCCGCCCAAGGTGTTATTCATAAATTCATCAAGCGCCGCCTCAACATTACCGGAGAAACCAAACACCTCTACGCCGGCGCCGGCAAATTTCTGCTGGGCTCCCATCCCCATCCCCCCGGCGATAACATGGGTCACTTTATGTTTAAGTATCTCATCAACGGCGACACAGCCCCCTCCGCCATGCTGCGCGGCATTGGGCACAATGCAGGTGTTTATGATCTTCTTGTTTTCCTTGTCTATATCAACCAGAAAAAAATACTTGCATTGTCCAAAATGGGGACAGACATCACCTTTAAGGCCTTGTTCATCTTCCAATACAATTCCGACCTTCATATTATTTTTTCTCCTTTTCAATCTCCGCTAAGCGCGCGTTGATCATCTCCAGCTCTGTCTTTAGCTCCGACGCTTCATCATTGACACTGCTGAACAAATAGCGGGCGTTCCTTCCCATCCCAAAAAGCCCTCCCCGGCCCGCAAAACAACCTCCCTTGCCACTCGGCACGCAAACACCCCGACCCCGACCGGTTCCCGATCCTCGTCCCCATGGGCCTGTTCCATCTCTACCTGGCATGTTTATTCACCTCCCTGGTGCCTTCGGCGACACCGAAAACCTTTGTTTAAAGGGAGGATATGATCTCCCCCCTCAATTTGTAATGCTTTGGCTCGGGTGATCGCGTCGATAACTTTTTTCCGGCCGGAATACAGGAGCCGCTGGACCGTCCCCCTTGAAATGTTCATTCTCCTGGCCGCCTCTTCCTGCTCCAAATCTTCCCTATCGCACAATCTCATCGCTTCGATCTCATCCTGACCCAATTCAACAATTTCTAAATTAGCCAATGGGACTGCTCTTGGCTTGTAGATGGTATCACCGATAAAAGGCTGGCAAAGCCGCCCCTTTCTCTGTCTTGGCGTCACAGCAAACACGCCGCCTGATTGACCATATTGTGCATATGCACATTATACGCTATCGCCCAACCCTTTGTCAATCGCTCTGTTTTTCTATCTATCATGCTATAATTATTGGTATGAGCAATGTTATTGAATTCGTTAAAAATTATGAGGATACCAGCACCGACCGGGGATTCCAATTTGAATTTACCTGCAACCGCTGCGGCACCGGCTACCGGACCAACTTTGAAAGCTGGGCCCCCGGGAACGTCGCCAGCGCGCTGCAGGCGGCCAGCAGTATCTTTGGCGGTGTCTTCAACCGGGCCGCGGCGATCGGCGAACAGGTCCGCTCCGCCGCCTGGAAACAGGCGCATGACGGCGCCTTCGCCAAGGCGATCAACGAGATCAAACCAAGCTTTATCCAGTGTCCCCGTTGTTCCACCTGGGTCTGCCGCAAATCGTGCTGGAACGAGAAAAAAGGGCTCTGTAAACAATGCGCCCCCGATCTGGGGGTCGAAATGGCCGCCGCCCAGGCAAGCAAGTCGGTCGAAGAGGTCTGGGCCCATGCCGCTATGGCCGAAGAAGATAAAAAGCTGGGAACCGAATACTGGCGCAGGAACATTCGCGCCACCTGCCCCAAATGCGAAGCGCCGCTCGCTTCCAATGCCAAGTTCTGTCCAAGTTGCGGCGAAAACCTTCAATTGACCGCTTGCCCTAAATGCGAAGCAACCCTGGCGCCGGGAAGCAAATTTTGTCCGGAGTGCGGGGAAAAGATCTAAAAGTTACGGCTTTTTAGTTCGCGGATGGCGTCCCTGGCGATCCATTTGGCTGACGGTGAATCAATTTTAACAATCTCTTCCCCCAGTTCCAGCGCCAGATAACACAGTTCTTTATTTCTTTTCCCGATCTGCCTAAGCGCCCAGTTGACCGCTTTTTTCACAAAGTTGCGCTCATCGGTCGAATACTTTTTGATCAGCGGGAAAAATCGGATGAATTTCTCGTCCGGAGCTGTTTTGTCGTGGACCGCCAGGCAAGCCATCATCACGAACCCGGCCCTCCTGACAAATTCTTCTTTTCTAACCGCCCACTCAACAGCTTTCTTATACCCCACCGGAGTTTTATCAAAAAGATTGGAACAAACCTGGTCGCAGATGTCCCAGGAATCAAAATCTTTAACCCAGCTTTCCATTTGTTTAACAGTGACCTGCCGGTAGTCGTCAATAAACCCGGCCAAAAGACGCGCCTCGTGGATACCGCTCTGCCATAATTGTTCGGCTAGCTGATGGTCTTTTCCGATCTTTTTAGCCAGCCCGCGCAAGACAGGAATACTAATACCAAGAGCGTTTTTTGGATTTATCCCAAAGCGGGCCATCCCGGCGGCATTTCTGGGGTTAGCTTGTTTTTTAAGTTCAACGAGGAGTTCTTTTACGTTCATAATATTAAACTACGGAGGAGGTGGGATTTGAACCCACGCTGGGATTGCTCCCACTAACGGTTTAGCAAACCGCCCCCTTGAGCCACTTGGGTACTCCTCCGCGCTGAAATCATTATACCTTAATCGATTTTAGTTGGGTAGTTTATTATGGCGGAGGGAGGAGGATTCGAACCTCCGATACGCTTACGCGCATAGTAGTTTTCAAGACTACCGCCATCAACCGCTCGGCCATCCCTCCATTAACACGTACATAATATCATAGATAATTTAGAGTGGAAACTTGGGTTTTTACCGAGGTTTAATCGAATTTGTTGCCGGAGATCAGCTCTTCGATCTGCTGTTTGGCAAACGGAGTTTTGGAAATTATCTCCGCTGCTTCGGCGCGAGTAATAAAACCGTTCGGCAGGAAGTTCTTGCCGCTTAAATATTCGAAGAACCCGGCCAGCCGGTCGGCCCCGATCGACGGCGCCGCCCAATGGTTGACCGGAACATCCGGGAAAGGCTTGGTTTCAAGTTTGGGTTTGACGAATAACCCGGCAAACCTGGCCATGATCGCCGCGGTCTCGGCCCGGGTCAGCCGCTTTTTGGGTTGGAAGGTCCCGTCAGGGAACCCGCTGATATATTTCCGCTCCACCGCCATGGCGATATATGGCGCTTCGTACGACTGCATCAGAACATCGGAAAATTTATTCTTAAAATCTTTGTTAACGGTAAACCCTTTTGCTTTGATCAACAGGACCGCCATCTCTCCGCGGGTCATCTCTTTTTCCGGGCGGAACTTCTTGTCAGCGTCGCCCGGAAATATCCCCAGGGTCGCCAGGTACTGGATCGGCTTCCTGGCCCAGAAACCTTCAGGAACATCGGAAAACGCTTCCAGCGACGGCTTGGGGACGATCTCCGGAGCGGGGATGATCGGATTGCGTCTTTCTTCCAATTTTCGTTTCCCCTTCTCCCAGATCTTTTCTACTCCGCAATAACCGAACGAGAAGAAATGCGAAGTGTTCTCCGAAAGTTCGCCAAACTGGTGGTAGGCGTAATCAAAAGTAAACCCTTCCCAAACCGTCCCGACGCCGAACGTAAAGTTGCTGTCAACCCCCGTACCCGCTTCTGTTGCCTTCGGTTTTTGATCAATTCCTGTCCTGATCGCCAGCATCTGAAGGGGCCAGTATTCGAAACCAATATGGTAGACCGCCGGCCAATTCTTATTATTGTTCTGTTCATATTCCAGTGACATGTCCAGTTTTTGTTCGTTAAGCTGCTGGAGTCCGGACGGACCAAGCAAATTGAACCGCCCGGCCAGATGGGTAACCATCGGGATCCCCTCAACCACTTCCGGGTGACCGCTCCGCTCTTTCCAGACAAATTTCCCTCCCAAATTAACCGGTAGCATGTTCTGGAAAGTCAGGCCGGCCGTCGCCCATTTATTGACGTCCCATAAAAGCCCAAGGTCCATGTCCATTCCATAACCATTGGCGTCTTTCATCGCGTCGCCGCCGCCGTTAAAGCCCTGGAAGAAATACTTTAAAGTCCCCCCCACGCTGATCCCACTCCCCGCGTTGTTCCGCAGCAACCGGCTTAATTTGGTTCCGTAGGAGAAAAGGATCATGCTGGAAGAATAATCGGTTTGATCGTAGCGCTGGACTTCCAGGGTTGGGCCGGATCCTACCAGCCGGGTCAGCGGAATGGCCCCTACTCCGGCGTTAACATAGCCGATCCCAAATTTGCCGATCAAAAAGCTGTCACTGATCCCCAGCATCAGGTAGTTGGCATCATTAAGCATGACTCCGCTCATACTGGTGTAGCTTAAACGATCATTAAGCCCAAGTCCGGCCGGATTGGTAAAAATGGCGCAGGTATCATCGGCTGTCGCAAAGTAGGCTTTCCCCATCCCCAGCGGCCGGGCGCCGACCCCGATCTCGCTCAAGTCAAGAGCGGCAGAAACGGGAAGGACTAAACAATAAGCAGTAAGCAAAAACAGGGCAAAACGGGCTGAGTATTTTAATTTATTATTTGCCATTTCTTTACAAGTTATTATCTCTTTTATTATTTTTAATGTCAACACCATAAATTGTTCGCTTTTTGTCATGAGTTCGGGGTTGTGATAAAATGACTTATGCTCTCAAAGATCCGTAACTTCTCAATAATCGCCCACATCGACCACGGCAAGTCGACCCTGGCCGACCGTTTGCTCGAGTTCACCGGCACGATCCACAAACGGGACATGAAAGCCCAGATCCTTGATTCCATGGACCTGGAGCGGGAACGCGGGATCACTATCAAGGCCCAGGCGATTCGGATGAACTATAAAGGGTATATCATTAATTTGATCGACACGCCAGGGCATGTTGATTTTTCCTATGAGGTCTCACGCTCGCTTGCCGCCTGCGAAGGGGCGCTCCTGCTGATCGACGCTTCCCAGGGGATCGAAGCCCAGACCCTGGCGAACGCCAACCTGGCCACGCAAGCCAAGCTCAAGATCATTCCGGTCATCAATAAGATCGACCTCCCGGCGGCGGAACCGGACAAGATCATAGAAGAGATCGAGAATATTTTTGCCATCAGCCGGGACGAAGTGATCCTCGCTTCCGCCAAGGAAGGGATCGGCATCAGCGATATTCTTGACGCGGTCATTGAGCGGGTCCCCCCTCCAACCGGCGACCAAAACGCCCCCCTGCAGGCGCTGATCTTTGATTCGCACTACGACTCCTTCCGCGGGGTTATTGCCTATATCAGGATCGTCAACGGGAGCCTCAGGCAGGGCCAAAAGATCGCTATGATGGGGGCCGGCGGGGAATTCGAGGTCCAGGAAGTCGGGACCTTAAAACTTGGCCTGGTCCCCCTGAAAGAATTAAGCGCCGGAGAAGTCGGTTATATTGTCGCGAACATTAAAGATGTCAAAGAATGCCGGGTCGGCGACACCATCACTAACGCGGTGAATCCTGCCCCCCACATGCTCCCCGGTTACGTGCAGATCAAGCCGATGGTCTTTTGCGGTTTTTATCCGCTGGCCGGCGAAGATTATGAAAATCTCAAAGACGCGGTCGGCAAGCTCCAGCTCAACGACGCCGCCCTCTTTTTTGAACCGGAAACCTCCGCCGCCCTTGGCTATGGCCTGCGCTGCGGATTCCTGGGCCTACTCCATCTGGAGATCATCCAGGAGCGGCTGGAGAGGGAATTCAATCTTAATATCATCGCCACCGCTCCCAACGTTGTCTACAAGGTCAATCTGTTAAACAAAGAGCCCCGGTACGTCGACAATCCATCGCTGATGCCGCCGGTCGGCGAGATCGAATCGGTTGAAGAGCCTTATCTCAAACTGACGATCTTCACCCCATCCGACTATGTCGGTTCGGTCATGGACCTGGCGATCGACAAGCGGGCGACCTTTATCAATATGGAATATCTTGATCCCAAGCGGGTCATGCTGACCTTTGAAATGCCCCTCTCCGAAATTATCTCCGAGTTTCACGACCAGCTCAAATCGGTCACCCGCGGCTACGCTTCCATGGATTACGAATTGATCGGCTATAAAGTCTCCGACCTGGTTAAGCTGGATATCCTCCTCAACGGAGAACCGGTCGATGCCTTGTCGATCATCGTCCACCGGGAAAAAGCCTACTACAAAGGGAAGAAACTGGTCGAAAAGCTCAAAGAGGTCATTCCCCGCCACCAATTCCAGATCCCGATCCAGGCCTCGATCGGCGCCAAGGTAATTGCAAGAGAAAACATCTCCGCCATGGGAAAAAATGTCCTGGCCAAATGTTACGGCGGCGACATTACCCGCAAACGAAAGCTCCTGGAAAAGCAGAAGGAAGGAAAAAAGAGGATGAAACGGGTTGGCCGGGTCGATCTCCCCCAGGAAGCGTTTTTGGCCGTCCTCCGTATCGGCACTTAATGTCCCCCTCTGCTCTTTACATTCATCTTCCTTTTTGCAAACAGAAGTGCAACTACTGTGATTTTGTCTCCTACGCCGGCAAAGAAGAGCTGATCAACGACTATGTTGAGGCTTTGGTAAAAGAAATAGAGGGACAAAGGCATCAAGGCACCAAGGGAGTAAAAACAGTTTTTTTCGGCGGAGGAACACCAACTCTTCTTGATCCTAACCATTTCGATAAAATAATTTCGACATTAATTTGTCATTTGTCATTGGACATTGGTCATTCCGAGATATCGGTCGAGGCCAATCCCGGCACTGCCGACCGGGCCAAACTAAAAGAGCTCCGCTCGCTTGGCATCAACCGGCTCTCTATCGGCGTCCAATCGTTTCACGACCGTCACTTGAAAACCCTTGGCCGCATCCATGATTCTAAAACAGCTGAAGTTTTTTACGACGACGCCCGCGCCGCCGGTTTTGACAATATCAATCTCGACCTGATCTTTGCCCTGCCGGATCAATATTTAAATGAATGGAAAAAGGATATCCAGCAAGCGATCGCCATGCGGCCGGACCACCTCTCTATTTACAACCTGCAGATCGAAGAGGGGACCCCTTTTCACCAACAACAAACAACCAACAACCTACAACTGCCGACGGAAGAAATCGAACTTGCTATGTACGAATACGCGATAGACTGCTTATGGCTGACCGGTTACCAGCATTACGAGATCTCTAATTTTTCCAAACCCGGGAAAGAGTGCCGCCACAATATCAACTATTGGCAAATGGGAAATTGGCTGGGCTTTGGGGCCGGAGCTCACACGCATTTGAACGGAAAGCGATGGGCCAATCCAAATTGTCTGGAAACGTATCTTAAAGGAACAAAGACCGAGCCCGATAAGATAATTGGGGATCAAGGCGAAACCCTTTTCATGGGGCTCCGCTTGCTTGAAGGGCTTCCCGCCGAAAAGTTCCATGGCTTTGAAAAAGAGGTCGCGGAACTGATTAATGACGGTCTTTTAAAAGAAGATCAAGGCAACTACAAACTAACGAAGCAAGGGCTTTATCTGGCCAACCTGGTCTTCGAAAAGTTTGTGTAATCCCCACTTGCCCGGCCCTCTCCATCGAAGATGGAGAGGGGGGACCGTCCCGATAGACATCGGGACGGTGGGTGAGGTCCTTGACACTCCCCTTTTACAATTGCTATAATTAGCACTCAAGGAGCGAGAGTGCTAACATGATAAAACAGTTTGAACTGGACGACCGCAAAAAGCAGATCCTGGAGTGCATTGTCAGGGATTACCTGCACACCGCCGAACCGGTCGGCTCCCGGATGATTTGCCGCTCCCATATGGAAGAGCTCTCCCCCGCGACTATCAGGAACGAGATGTCCGACCTGGAAGAGATGGGATTGATCGTCCAGCCGCATACTTCGGCCGGCCGGATCCCGACCGACCTGGGCTACCGCTACTATGTTGATAATATGATGAAAGCGCGCAAGCTGACCCCAAAAGAAGAAGAGATGATCGGCCAGGCGCTTGGCCAGATCAACCAAAATGTTGAAGAGGCGGTCCGCCAAACCTTAAAAGTCCTGTCGCATCTGCTCGAGTACGCTTCGCTCATTGCCACCCTGGGAGAAAAGAAACAGCTCTTTTCGTCCGGTCTTTCCCGCCTGGTCAAACAGCCGGAATTCGCCGACATCAACACCACCAGACAGCTCCTCTCCGCCCTGGAAGAAGAGGACCTGATGGTCGACATGGTCAAAGAGTACACTCACGAAAAGGGCCTTAGCATCCACATCGGCAACGAAAACAAATTCAAGGAAGTCAAAAATTACAGCGTCGTCATGAACTCATACGACATGAAGAACGGCGCCACCGGCGGGATCGGGATCATCGGCCCGACCCGCATGTCGTACGCCAGAGCTTCGGTGATCCTTGAAGCGCTTGCCGACAGATTAAGCTTGTTAGGAGATGAATAATGGCTGAAGAAACAGAAACTCCACAGCAACAGGAATTGGACGAGACCAAGAACCGTTTACTTCGCTGTCTGGCCGACTTTGATAACTTCAAGAAACGCTCGGCTGTTGAGCGGGAACAGTTCGCCCAGTTCGCCAACGAAGCGATCGTTGCCGACCTCCTCCCCATTGTCGACGGCCTCGGCAGAGCGCTCGATGCCGCCGCCAAAGCGCAAATGAACGAAGAGCTCCTAAAAGGGGTCGCCCTGGTCAAAAAACAGCTTGAGGATATCCTGGGGAAGCACGGGCTCAAAGAGATCGAAGCAATGGGTAAGGCTTATGACCCCAACTTTCACGAAGCGATCCTGCAAAAAGCAGCCGACGGCCCAGAAGGGATCGTCATGGAAGAAACGCAAAAAGGTTATCTTTTCCGCGGCCGGGTGATCCGGCCGGCGATGGTTATTGTTTCGAAGAATAAATAAAAGGAGGACTCAATCATGGCTAACGAAAAGATTATCGGTATCGATCTGGGGACTACGAACAGTTGCGTCGCGGTGATGATGGGGGGAGAGCCGACCGTGGTTCCAAACGCGGAAGGGGGACGGACCACCCCGTCGATCGTTTCGTTCCTGAAAGACGGCTCCCGGGTCGTCGGCCAGGTCGCCAAACGGCAGGCAGTCACCAATCCGGAACACACCCTCTCCTCGATCAAGCGGTTCATCGGCCGGCTTTTTGACGAAGTCGGAGCGGAATTAAAATATGTCCCCTTCCGGGTAATGGCCGGCGGCAAAGGCGAGGTCAAGGTCAAGGTCGACGATAAAGATTACACCCCACCGGAGATCTCCGCCATGGTCCTGCAGAAAATGAAGCAGTCTGCCGAAGATTTTCTCGGCGAATCGGTCAAGAAAGCGGTCATTACCGTCCCGGCCTACTTTAATGACAGCCAGCGCCAGGCGACCAAAGATGCCGGGACCATCGCCGGACTGGAAGTGGTCAGGATCATCAACGAACCGACCGCCGCCGCTCTGGCCTACGGTCTCGACAAGAAAAAGAACGAAAAGATCGCCGTCTATGATCTGGGTGGAGGAACCTTTGACATTTCTATTCTGGAGCTGGGCGACGGAGTATTCGAGGTCAAATCGACCAACGGCGACACACACCTTGGCGGCGACGATTTTGACCAGACCATTATCCAGTGGCTCCTTGATGAATTTAAAAAGGACCAGGGGGTAGACCTGGGCAAGGACCGGATGGCGATGCAGCGGCTCAAGGAAGCGGCGGAAAAAGCCAAATGCGAACTCTCGACCTCGACCGAAAGCGAAATCAATCTTCCTTTTATCACCGCGGATCAGAGCGGACCGAAGCATCTGGTACTTAAACTGACCAAAGCCAAGCTGGAACAGCTGGTCGCCCCATTGATCGAACGCTCCCTTATCCCCTGCCGTAAAGCACTGGAAGACGCCGGTCTGTCGACCAAGGAGATCGACGAAGTGATCCTGGTCGGCGGCCAGACCAGAATGCCCAAAGTTCAGGAAGCGGTAAAATCGTTCTTTGGCAAAGAGCCGCATAAAGGGGTCAACCCGGACGAAGTGGTCGCCATTGGCGCCGCTATCCAAGGCGGGGTCCTGGCCGGCGAAGTCAAAGAGATGGTACTGCTCGATGTCACCCCCCTCACCCTCGGGATCGAAACCCTGGGCGGGGTCATGACCCCGCTGATCGAGAGGAACACTACTATCCCGACCAGCAAGAGCCAGGTCTTTTCGACCGCCGCCGACGGTCAGACATCGGTGGAAGTCCACGTTTTGCAGGGTGAGAGGCCAATGGCGGCCGACAACCGGAGCCTGGGGCGCTTCCATCTGGACGGCATCCCTCCGGCGCCGCGCGGCATCCCTCAAGTCGAGGTCACTTTTGACATCGACGCGAACGGGATCCTTAACGTCAAGGCCAAGGATAAAGGGACCAACAAGGAACAAAAGATCACGATCACCGCCTCATCCGGTCTCTCTAAAGACGAGATCGAAAAGATGAAGAAAACAGCCGCCGCCCACGAAGCGGAAGACAAGAGCCGCAAAGAAGAAGTGGAAACCAGGAACCAGGCGGACGGGCTGGCTTATACAGCGGAAAAAACCATTAAGGACGCGGGCGACAAGATCGACGCGCCGACCAAAGAAAAAGTGGAAAAAGCGATCGCCGAAGTCCGGAAGGTCCTGGCGGAAAAAGATATCGCGCCCATTAAAACGGCTTTTGAAGCTTTGCAAAAAGAGGTTTACGAAATGTCGGCCAAGCTCTACAAAGAAGCGGCCCCGCCGCCGCAGGAAGAAGGCCAAGGCAAAGGCACAGGCGGAGGAGAAGGCACAGGCCAAGGCGAAGGGAAAACCGTCGACGCCGATTACGAAGTTAAAGAATGAGCCAGGATCTCTATGAAGTTCTTGGTATCGCCAAGGGGGCGTCCGCGGACGAAATAAAGCGGGCCTACCGCAACCTGGCACGTAAATACCATCCCGATGTCAATAAAGAAGCGGGGGCCGCGGATAAATTCAAAGAGATCAACGAAGCCTACCAGACCCTCTCCGACCCCAACAAACGCTCCCACTATGACTACTATGGCCAGACCGGCGGTCAGGGAGCTGGTGGTTTTGGCGGCGGGTTTGGCGGATTTAGCCAGGGTGATTTCAGCGGAGCCGAAGGGTTTGGCGATCTTTTTGATATGTTTTTTGGCGGAGGAGGAAGGACCCAGCGGACCGGACCGGAACGGGGGGACGACCTCCGTTACGACGTCCGCCTGACCCTGGAAGAAGCGGCCAGGGGGATCGAGAAAGAGATCGAGATCCTCCATTTCACTGCCTGTGCCACCTGTAAAGGGACCGGGGCCAAGCCGGGGACCAGCCCAGTCCGCTGCAAGCAATGCAACGGGACCGGCCAGGTCAAACGGGCCCAGAGAACCCCACTGGGAAGTTTCATGCAGATCGCTCCCTGTCCGACCTGTCAGGGAAAAGGGACCTCGATCGACTCCCCCTGCCCGACCTGTCATGGGAATGGCAAAGAAAAGAAAAAACACAAAGTCACCGTCAAGATCCCGGCGGGGATCGATTCGGGCTCCCGATTAAGGGTGCCGGGAGCCGGAAATGCCGGCAACCGGGGTGGCGAACCGGGGGACCTGTATATTTTTATTACTGTCGATCCCCACCCCCGTTTCAACAGGGACGGAGCAAACCTTTATCACCGGACCAGCATCTCTTTTGTCCAGGCGATCCTGGGGGACGAGATCACCATTCCGATCATTGACGGAGAAGCCAAGTTAAAGATCCCGGCCGGGACCCAGCCAAACACCAATCTCCGACTCAAGGAAAAAGGGATGCCCCACCTGGGACGCAAAGGACGCGGCGATCTCTATGTCCTGGTCGAGGTCAAGATCCCCGAAAAGATCACCAAAGAACAGGCGGAACTGCTCAAGAAATTCAAAGAGGAGCGGTAATGCACCGGCTTTTTGTCCCCAAAGAGGAATTCCCCAATATCAGCGGGAGCGACCTCCATTACGTTAAAGATGTCCTCCGCTTAAAGCCGGGTGACGATTTGGAACTTTTTGACGGACACGGTTTTGTCTACCAGGTCAGGATCGAAAAGGTCAGTAAAGAGATCATCACCACCCAGATCATTGGCCGAAAAAAAGTTGAGAGCGAACTCAAGATCAAGGTCACCCTCGCCCAGGCGCTGACCAAAGGGCAAAAAATGGATTTTATCGTCGAAAAATGCACCGAGCTGGGAGCGGCCAGGATCATCCCGATGCTGACCGAACGAACCATCCCCAAACAGGCAAAACTGGACCGCTGGCGCAAGCTGGCCAAAGAAGCGGCGGAACAATCCGGCCGGGGAGTTATCCCGGAAATCGTCACCCCGCTCCAGCTTGAAGAAGTTATTAAACTCGGAGAGCAATATGAGCTTTGTCTGATCCCCTGGGAGCTGGAAAAGAGTTTAACCCTGAAAGAAGTTTTAAAAGGCCTGCCCGATTCGATCCTGCTTCTGATCGGTCCGGAAGGTGGCTTCAGCCGTCAGGAGGTTGACCTGGCGGTCAAAGCCGGTTTCAAAGCGGTTAGCCTGGGAAAACGGATCCTGCGTAGCGAAACAGCCGGGCTCGCCAGCCTGGCGGCGATTAGCTATGAGCTGGAAGATAAATAGAAGAGCTAAGAAGGAAATCACTAATTGTCTCTAATTATCCAATCGCTAATGAACCCTAATAACCAACTCCCTAATTCCGCTAATCACTCAAATTGACGCTAATTACTATCTTAATTAAATATTCCGAAATTCGCGATTATTAGTGTTGATTAGCGTTATTCACGCTTAATCCCATTAGGGCTTATTCGAGTTCCTTCAATTAGTGATTCTCATAAAAAAAGAGGAGGCCCCCTCCTCTTAAAGTATCCAAGTTCTCTTTAAAATTATGGGGGCCCCGCTCTTTATAATACAACTGGCTGGCAAACAGACAGTGTGAAACCTTTGGACGATAGAGTCGGTGTAGCACCGTTAGCTCTGATCGCGCCCCAACCGATTTCAAACGCAGTCTTACCAAGTCCAAGTCCGAGGTCGAACATCATGCCATAATAGACCTGAGCGCCATAGGACCCGCTGGTTTGACCTGACCCGTAGACGGTGTAGTTCAAGCCTCCACCGACATATGAGTCAATACCGCCCATCGCGTCTGCAGGGATGTTTAGGATAACATCGGCGAAAACAGGGATCGCTTTGATCCTGTTGCCGTTGATATCAACACCGTACAGACCACCTAAACCGAGTTTGTAGTTGACGGCGTTAGCCGACATACCGATCATGGAGCCAAGCGCCATTGGGTCATCGAGAACGATGTCCCCTCTGAGTGCTAAACCTCCGCTGATCTTACCTTTACCAGTCATCATGTAGATGCCGGCAATATCGGATTTAAGGCCCCAACCGAACAATCCAGCCATCGGTGCCGGAGCAGGTTTGACGCTGATCGGCGCTGGTGGTGGTGGCGGTGGTGGCGGTGGTGGTGGTGTAGGAGCCGCTTCCATCTGTGCCTTCAGTTTTTCCCAACGAGCCAGTGTGCCTTTTTTCTCGGCTTGCAACTGGGTCATTTTGGCCTTGTTCCCTGCCTTCCGGTATTTGATGATTTTGGCATCAACTACTTTCAGGTAGTCACGGACCGCTTGTTTCTCTTCTTCAAGAGTGCGGCCGAAAGCAACTGTGGCAAATGAAGCGACGAAAGCCACTACGAAAAGATAAATAACAAATTTCTTCATTATTGTTTCACCTCCTTTTTTGTTTCGTTTCCTGTGTAAATTCTAACAGTCACCGCTTTTTTGTCAATAGCCGATTTTTTCCTTATCGGCCAAGGACTTTACGTAAACCAACAAGAACAGTCGCTCCTTTATGGCTCGGGGAAAAACCGGTCCGCAGGATCGCGTACCCGATCTCGCCAAATACCGTCCCCCCAAACCCTTCGCTCTCCACCCCGTAAAAAAGTTCTCCGCCAAGTGTCCCTGTCTTGCCAAGAGAGGTGGCTGCCACATAATTCAGTCCAAAGCCAATATAGTTATCGGTCCCGGTAAACCAACCTGGTGGAAAGCAAAAGAGAAGGTCAAAGTTGACCGGATAATAACGGAGCCCGGCATCGCGGCTTTGCGCCAGCCCCGCCCCCAATCTAACCGTTGTCAGCGCGGGGCCAAAAATCAGTTTTAACGGAAAGCGGACACCGCCAAGCAAGCTGGTCGATCCGCCAAAAAACCCACCGCTTAACCCAACTGAATGCAAAAACCTTTGCCGCTCCGCGGACTCGGCCGCTTCCTGCGGGGGAGCAATAAAATCTTCTGCTTCAAGGGAAAGGATACGACTGACCCGCGTTTCAGCTTCCGGAGACACCACGGGAACAACGATCTTTTTTGGTTTTGGATACAAACGGTTCTTGATCGCCGCCGACTCCGCTTTATAACCCAGGATCTGCTTCGCGATATTCTTCTGCTCCGTCTTGCTTCTGGCCCGGTCAAAACGTTTATTTAATTTGGCGATCTCCTTGATCAAAGCGGCTAACCGCTGTTTGTCCTTCTTGATCTGGACTGAATCAGTATCAGTTATTTTTTTTACCGGGGCCAAAGTTGTGGTGGTCGTGGCGGCCGCGCCACTCCCGCTCTCTTTGATCTTTCTTTCCAGGTCGGAGGACATCAAGGTATAGAACTGAATATCTTCGGCAATGTCCTGGCGGGCCGAAGTATCGGACGTGCTGGCCAGCTTGGTCTTTAATGTATTGATCTCGCCCTGGATGGAATTTAGCCTGGTCTGAAAACCTTTGATCTCTTCCGGAGTATAGCCGAAAGCGAATTGAAAGGAGGCAAGCAAGATTATGGCGATCAGAAATGCTCTTTTCATCATTATTAGACTCAAAGATTACCAAATTTAAGAAATATGTCAACTATGAGCCAATAATTCAGGAACAACAGACCCACCGGATTCCCCTTCCGTTATTTTATAAATATCTTTGTCGATCTTGCCAAATTCCTTGTAGGCCTGATTATATTGGTTGACCGTCGTCCCCAGGCTGCCGCCAACTTTTTTCATGTATTCCTCATAATTAATCAAATGTTTCGCTAATTCGTTAACCTTTTTAATAATATCCTTGATGTGCTCTTCCGTTTGCAAAGCTCTCATCCCATGAATAACGGTTTCCAAGTAAGCGAAAAATGTGGTCGGCGAAACAATAATGACATGCTTTTTAAAGGCATATTCGATCAGGTCATGGGAAGAGACCTGAAGCGTCCCAACTTTATACATTAATAAATTATAAAAGACACCTTCCGCTGGAATAAACATAAAAGCAAAGTCAGTGGTTCCTTCCACCGGCCGAATATATTTTGAAGTCTCATCTATCCTATTCTTCAAGTCAACTTTAAAATCCTTTTCCAGCTGGGCCCTGGCCGTTTCATTGTTCTCCTCCATGATCCGATTGTATTTTTCCAGAGAAAACTTCGCGTCGATGGGAATAAGCTTGTCCCGGTAAACGATCACAAAATCGACCAGGTCGCCGTTCTTGAACTTGTACTGCGCCTTATATTGGCCGGGAGCCAGAACGTTCCCCAGTAAAGTATCCAAAATATATTCGCCAAGGATCCCGCGTTGTTTCGGGTTTCTCAGGATATTCTCTAGGCTCTGGAGCTTGCTGGAGAAATCGAGAACCTGTTTGTTCGTTTCATCAAGCTTGGTCAGCTTTTCCGTGACCTCCTTTATGATGTTTGCGCTCATCGCGAATTGCTTCTGAATGGTCTGAGAGGAATCGGTCAGGCTGCGCGACAATTGCTCGCTGATTTGAGTCAGGTTCTGCTGAACTTCCTGCCTGTTTTTTGTCGAAGTTTCAGAAACTTCTTTTCTCAAACTTTCAATAATATCCAGCATCAGCTTCTGCGAATTGCTGTGATCCGGGCTCCGCAGGAAAAAGACCGCGGCCAGCACGACCAGCAAGACAACAATTACACTCAATAAGAATATTTCCATAATTAATCTATCCTCCGACTTAATTATATACTAAATAGATAAACATTAAAATCAGTAGGAACTCAATCCAAACCAACTTATAAGGATCGTTATATAGCACTTGTACAACTAATGTTGTTTTCCTTGTAAAATGCAGCTGAATAAAATTATAGCTAGTAGAAATCCTGACTACTAATTAACGATTAAGCCGCCGACGCCGAGCAGAGTTCACTGTAAGCACAGTAGTTACATACTATCGGCCCCGGTTTGGGCGGAAAATAAGCCGCTCTGATCCCGTCGGCCACCTTCACCACTTTTTCCCACGCCCCTTCCAGGTTCTTTTCTTCTGGCTCGAGCGAACCGACCAATCCGGTCTCCAGGAAATGGAGCTCCAGCCGGTCAGGAAGTTTGCCGAACATCTTTTGCCAGGCCAGGGCGTAGATCAAAAGCTGAAGGCTCTCTTTGGCTTTTTTGTCCGCTTTCTCCTGGGTCCGGACATCTGACGATTTAAAGTCGACAATATAGGTCTTATCCCCCATTTGCTCAACCAGGTCATAGCGCCCGCGGACCTGGATGTTGTCTTGATTTATCGAAAATTCCTCTTCAACAAAAGCGGGCTGGCGGCTGTTTTTTTTCTGTTCGGCATAAAAGTTTTTTAACGCCCCTTTGCCGGCGGCAAAACGCTGTTCTTCATGAGCTCGCGAAATAAACCCTTCGGGCGACCAGTTGTGGGTAAAGACCTCAAGCAGCTCTTTTTCCCCGAACTTCTGGCCGTGTTTTTTGGCGGTAAAAAAAGCCTGGACCGCCTTGTGCAGGGCGGAGCCGTATATGATCTGCTGGTTGGGGAGGAGCGGCACCCGAAGCAGGTGGACAAACTTATATTTTTGCGGACAGGTCAGGTAGTCGTCAATCTGGTAGTGGGAAAGCTGGACCAGCTCGTCCGGGGCATAAACCCGCTCCGGAATTGGGGTTTCAGCTTTCGGCGCGAAAAGTTCGAGCTGGTTGAGGGGCGGCCGCTTAACCACCGAGAGATCGGCTTTCGGCAGATCGAGCGCTTCCAGGACAAACTGGGAGACTTTCCGGTCCCGTTTTCCCCCGTAATCAACAGCCGAGGTCAGGTAGAGCTCTTTTTTCGCCCGGGTCATCCCGACATAAAAAAGACGGCGCTCTTCCATGACGTGGAGGTCGGAGGCCGGCAGCTTCTCTTTTAAAACGCCATCGGGGAGGTCAAGCGGCTGGCGCCGATTCCTGACCGGGAACTTGTCGGCGACCAGCGAAACCATAAAAACGACCGGGAACTCCAATCCTTTAGATTTATGGACCGTCAGCAGACTGACCGCGTCGGCGTCAATATCGGGCTGGGACGATTCCGGGTCATCCCCCGCCTCTTTAAGAATATTGAGGTACTTTACAAATTCGCTGACCCGGTCGTGGTCGGCGACCTCCTTGAACTCCCGGACCTTATCAAAAAATTTGGCCAGGTTCCTGATCCGCCCCTCATTCTCCTGGCTTTGGACCTTGGTCAGGCCGGCCAGATAACCGGATTTTTTTAAGAACTGGTAGAGGACTTCGCCGGTCGTTTTGTCTTTGGCAAAATCGACGTAATAGTTGATATCTCCCATTAATCGGGCCGCCACTTTCCGGCTCTTTTCCCCAATATCAGAGAGGACCTCGAAACCGGAGCTGGGAACTCCCGCTTTTTCCAGGTTGGCAAAAACGTGATGCAAAGTGTAGTTGCGCCGGCTGGCAAAAGTGTTTAGTTTCTGCAGGTCGAGCGGATCAAGCTGGTAAAGGTCGGAGACCACCAGGTGATAAAGCGCCTTTGAGTCGGTCAGGTCGCCGATGACCCGGAGAAAAGAGACCGCCAGGCGGACCTCTGAATGGACATACAATCCTCCTCCGCCGGAAAAAACAAACGGTATACTCAACATATTGAGCGACTGGCGGAAAAGCTCGGCATCGGCGTTGGAGCGGGTCAGGATGGCAAAATCGCGGTATTTGTAATTCCCGGCGTCAAACTTTTCTTTGATCGTCCGGGCGACCCAATCGGCTTCCGAAGAGGCGGTATCAAAGTGAAGATGCTGGACCGGCTGGCCCGCTTCTTTACTTTCAGCGACCAGCCGTTTATCGATCCCCGCTTTGACCTCGAGTCGCTCCGGATCGTTATGTTTGATCAAGCGGCGGGAGGTGTCGAGGATCAGCTGGGTCGAGCGGTAGTTCCTGGTCAGAACGATCTTCCTGCTCTGTTTATAATGGCCCTCAAAACCAAGGACGTTGTTAACCGCCGCGCCGCGAAAGCGATAGATCGCCTGGTCATCGTCAGCCACAACGGTGACGTTCGCTTTTTTAGGAGCAAGCAACTTGAGCTGTTCAAACTGGGCGAAATTTGTGTCCTGAAATTCGTCGACTAAAATATATTTATAGCGGTTACGCAATTCTTTGAGGATATCGGGGTGCTGGCGGAACAGCTTCAGGGTCAGCGACACCTGGTCGCCAAAGTCAAGAAACCCTTTTTGCGCCTTAAACTCCTGGTATTTTTTATAAACCAGCGCGATCTCGAGTTGCTTTTCAAACTCAAGAGAGGGATCAAGGGATCGAGGAATCGAGGTCTTAACAGCCCTTGATCCCTTGATGCCCTGATGCCTTCCCTTTGCCTCCGCCCATTCCACATACTCCTCCGGCGTAATATCCTCGTCCTTCGCCCGGCTAATCACCCCGATAAGCGCTTCTATGTGTTTGGTCGGGTCCCCCAGAGAGAGAAAATGCTTCAAGGGAAAATCAAAAAGATGTTCGCGGAAAAAGACAACCTGTTCGGCACGGGAGAGAACCCGGTAATCAGGCCGAAGGCCCAGGTCAAGAGCATGGTCGCGCAGGATCCGGTCGCCAAAAGCGTGAAAGGTCGAAATGGAGACATCAATGTAACCGTATGGGACCAACATATCGACCCGTGCTTCCATTTCGCTGGCCGCTTTGTCGGTAAAGGTCAACGCCAGGATCTCCCCCGGCTTGGCCAGTTTTTCCGCGATCAGCCAGGCGATCCGGCGGGTAATGACCGTCGTCTTCCCGGTCCCCGCCCCGGCCACGATCAGGAGCGGCCCCTTTTTATGGGTCACCGCGGCCGCTTGTTCGGGGTTGAGCCCGGTTAGGATGTCGGTGGGCATGGGGTTTATTATACACCCTCACCCCTTTTTTCTTAACCCCGCCATTATCCTAAATTACCCCGCATAAATTTATTATCCCGCGACTTTTTTTTAATTCCCCGCGACTAAACGTCGCGGTTAATATACCTGATAACCGCAGCGTTTAGCTGCTGGTTACAAGACCTCCCCATTGCGCTTCTACCCCCAAAGTTGTACCATTCCAGACAACGGCCCATAAGAAGCTTTATGAAAAGTATTAATCTTAAAAAAAGCTGGATCATATTTCCCTATAGCTGTCAAGACTATTTCTCGTATTTATGCAAGTTCCCCCCCTCAATTAACGATAATACTTATGAGAGTCATCCAAATGACCCTTCAGTTAGCCTGTTACTGATCGGTTATTTTTGTCGTTTCTATGCCAAATAACAGGCCCGCCCTCAAGGCGGGCTTTTAGTTAAAAGGGGGCAAAAATAAGATGGTTAACGGAATAAACAATGCCGGGGATTTAAATCGAGTTTTCAATAAATACGATAAAAACAATGACGGCAAAATCACTCGCGACGAAGTTGTTCGAACAAACGCAGAATGTGCCACTGACACCGATGAAATAACTTCTTCAGATTTCAATCAAATAGCCCCATTAGGAGATGATGCCTCCTCGATCAGTATATCCGAACTTGAAGTTGCCGGGTTAAAGCCAGCCATAGACGCTAAAATCATCGCTTACAAACAGGCAGTTGACGCTTATAAAGCAAACCCCACCACTGAAAATCAAACAAAAGTTGAAACCGCCTTGCGCGGATACAACGAGATTTCCGGCAATCAACCAAATCCAGCAGTCACGGCAATCCGCCAGGAATACGAAGCTTTTGAACGGCCCCTATCCCAAATTCGCGATGCCTGGTCATCTGCCGATCTTATCGCTGTTTATCAACGGAACAAAGCCGCCATTGACAGCCAGCCGGCCCTTAGAAGCGCGCTAGAAGCGAGGGTAAAAGAACGTTATCAATCCGTCAGCGGCCAAGATCCCGGCAATTTTACTTCCAATGGATTAAATCAAATCTTATCGGGTGAAATAACCGCTCAAAATTTACCAGACAAAATCGCTCATATCATCCCGGTAGATCCTCGCGTCGTTATTTTCCTCTCCGACCAATTAAACGGCCAGCAGGCCCTTTCAATATTATCTAATGGTATTTATGCCAGTAATCCCCAAGTTTCCAGAGTTTTAGCCGATCGAATTGAGTTAAAAGACAACCAGCGTTTATTAGTATTTAGTCACCAAGGAATTACCAGCGCTGTTGTTGTAGAAACAAACAACCTGCCGTCGACACCAAACACTTCCGTCTCCCAAATGTTACAAGTCAGATGGAACGTTGTCGGCGGTCGCCTGCCTCAAGGAGTCGAAATCCACCCAACCAGCGGAAACGGCGAGCCGGTCTTCTCCGGAAACGCAATCTTAATCAGGCGTGGCCCGCAGGCTACTATTCCAACCGCAATTCCATCAGCTCCACCAACCCCACGCCTGCCGCGCGGAATTATTATTACCGCAAACCCAACTAATGGAGTGATCCCTATTGACATCAAACAGCCACTGTTAAATAGAGAGGCATCTCATTCTATATACCATAACAGGATCATTTCCAGCGGGCATGAGATTATTGGCGCTGGACGCATCCTGGTTTATAGCTCAAATCAATTTGTTGTGGATAACAATGAAGGCAGAACAACCGGTATTAGCCAGAACAGATTTGACAATTTAAGTAGCCCGATGCAAGTATACGACAAAGCGGGTAACCCAACGGGAGAAGAAATCCCCAAAGGGGCATCGGTTGTTATGCTGGGCACTCGAGTTTTATTTGCCAGAATCAACAATCAAATACATTACTACGGCGATCAGGAATATTACGCGGGACCGGCTCCCAGCGGCCGCAACAGCGGAAGAGTTATTTTTTCCGGAACCAGCGACACAAGGCCAAATCTGCTCACGATGGTTAGAAGTGGAGCTGAGACTATTCTAGGAAGAGCAATCGCCTCTGTTAGATCGACAATCAGAAACAATCACATCGAAACAATTAGTAATAAACAATATTTAGTCCCCAATGGTGCGGTCATCACTCGGGACAATGGCGCAGTCCGCTCGATCCGCCTGCCTGCCAACAGTTCCTCGACCATGACTTTCACCGTCCAGGAAGATAGCGGACTAAAAATCTACACTCTCCGGGCAGGAGAAAGCCTTTATTTTAATGCCAGCGGTCAACCGACCCATATGGGCAGCACCACTGCCACAACGCAATTTAATACCGCCGCCACTCGCGCTGTTTTTGCGCCAGCCACAAGGGAAGACGCGACTATTCCCGTTCGCCCGGGTGCATCATCGCTCCCTCCTGGATTAACCTTTGCCAGCCAAACAGTAAATACCAGCAGAGGTTTGATTGACAGTCAAACCCCTCCTCCCAATGGAACCCACAATGTCACCGCTCAAGGCCGGATCCTGGTCTACAACGCACAAAACAAAGTCGCGGTTTACAATGTCCTACCTGGCGACAAGGTGACAATTGAATCCGGCAAGGTTGTAAGCATAACCAGAGGGACTTCGACTTATACTTTTGCCGGAAATGACGCGCTGATCGATACGTTAACACCCGCCCTCTTACAACCCGGCCAGGCGGCGCCACCAACCGTTGTCGCCCAACAACCGCCGCCACCAGCCGGGCCGACGACCGATTCTGAAGGGGTCACTGTCTATTCAAGCAAACCACAGGGAGCCGTCCTTGCCGGATTAACGACCGGTTCCGTTATTAGGGTCGCCGGCGGCCAGGAATTTGCCGTCGTTAATAATAACGGCCAAAAAGAACTTGTTAATGTCAGCATTATTCATCGCCGCCCCGATAGCGCGTTAGCGACCAGAATTGCCGATGGTTTATACTATAATTTAAATGACCGCAAGTTTTATCAGGTTACGACTACCGGAAGAAATGTCGCCTTAGCGGAATATAATCCGACTAACAAAACGGCAACGGCTCCTTATGCCACCGCTCAATTGCCGCCGCCACCAGCCAGGGTCACCCAACCAGCGGCGCCAGTGGTCCAGCCGATCGTTGTCACTCGAACAACAACTCGTCCCACGCGGACAACTGCGGTAGCGCCACCAACTACCCCAACAACCAGCCTCCCTGGCACTGTTACTTCAACCATAAACTTTGGTAATCCCTGGGAAGCAAGAACTCTTCAGGTAACCATAGACCGCAATAACAACGTCGTCCTTCCAACCGGCTATTCATCTTCCCAGGCGGGATACAATAGATTTATCACAATTAGTCATCAAGGCCAATACGGCCCCTCTGTTGATTTTCATATAACAGAACCGTTAGCGACCGCAACCCCCCATGTTCCGGCCGGTATGATGGCAGTGGTAAATAGCAATAGCCAGTTAATCGGGCATATAAATCCTCAATCGGGCGCATTTACCAGGCTCGCCTCCCCAGTCTTGAACCAGGGCGGCTTATTGGTCCAGGGGCCACGACAGGAAAAAACCATGACCGCGCGCCTGGGTAATGTTAATTATCAAATAACGGTCAGGCCAACTTTCACCGGCGCTTTGCCGGAAAACATCCAATCAGTTAAACTTGCCGCGCCAGCTACGATAGCCGGAGTTAATTTACCGGCAGGAACAGTTGTTGATTTCACTGGTAGCGGAGCAAACCAACGACCAACCCATGCCAGGGTAGATGGTCCTTTGACGGTCGGCGATGTAACGATTCTGGCTTCATCGCCATCCGGAGAAATTCATTTTACAACCTCTACTCCTCAAAAAGTTGATTCGATAATCCCTGGCGGCAACGGGTTGATCTGTTCAGTTAATAGACAAAGTGTTTATGTCCCTCCCGGTATTACCGCTGTATTGGGAAGCAACGGCAGGATAACCCAATTTCAGGCTACTGAACGCATTTTAAACGCTGATCGATTCAATCCTCCATCAACCGTAAGTTCCGCAGGCGGAAATTCGCCAAGATCAATTTTAAGCGGCATCGCTCTTGCCCCCAGTGGATTAATCCCAGGTGAAGCCTTCCAGGTTACTCCTCAAGGGATCACCCTTTCCTATAACACTACCGCAAGAACTGCATGGAATGAAAGGATCAGAACTTCTGATAGTTCCATCAAGCAATTATTTCGAAGTTCCGGCATTAGCGGCCAATATTCCCTAACTTTCAGGCCAGACGGGACAATGACCTCTGATCCGCCAATCTCTAATCCACCCAGGCTTACGCCATTCCTTACCCCAACAAGAGAGGTTACGATGCAAATAAACATTCGGCAACGCCAACAATAAGTCCATTATCCAAATACATTAATTATTAGCGGTTTTACCTGAAATTCCCTCCCCGCTCTTTCGAAGTAGTTTCGTGGTTATCACTCAACTTTCAAGAAGGTCGTTCCTATTTGGCTCAATGGCGACGTTAACTGCCGCCTGCGCTCCCCCTCTTAGAAGACCAGTAACACCCCCAATCAAACCCGATATAACCATTGTCACCGTCACCTACTCCGCGCCTCCCCCTCCCAAAATCACCCCCGGTCATTATCCTTCGCTCGCCTCGGCGCTCGACGCGGTCATGGCGACCAGGACCCCGATCATCGCCCTGGGAGAGATCCACCAGTTTGATCAAACCAGCACCCCTTCAACCGCCGAGCAGACCTTCGCGGTCCTATTCCCCATTATGAAGCGATATGGACGGGAAAGCCTGGCGACCGAGCTCCTACCATTTGGCCGGCAAAGCGACCTGGAAATTGCCGATTACAATCGGAACAGAACTATTAGGCCCGGTTCTTTGCTGGACCGCTGGCTTAAAGAGGTAATGTACCCGGACTGCCGAGGGACAATGAGAATGCTGGAAGCAGCAGCCGAGAACGGGATCACCCTTTACGGCACTAATATCAGCTCCCCGGAGGAATATTTGGCGTTGCGGGGAGCGGGACGAGAAGATGATCTCTCATCCCGCGTCAATCAGAACACTCTCGATGTAATAGAAATTTTAAGAAGCCAAAACCCAACCAATCAGATCACTGCTTACAATGGGGCCCGTCACAACAATACTATCCCCCTCACCGGAGAAGAATCGCATAGTTTTGGCCAGCTCTTCCCGGCCAACAACTATCTGGAGGTCGATATTTTGCTGACCAGTCTCCTGCCAACTGTCCCTGGAAGATATTTAAGTGAAGAGATTGGCCGGTCTATCCCCGAAACCGGGGTTGCGCTCCTTAAGCGAGAAAACCGGGTGACCATTATTCTACCTAGGACAGCTACTCCCCCATCCTGCCGCTAATCACTGTTGACTTATCTGTTTTCTGTGGCAAAATAAAGTCAAATCAATAAAGGGGGAATAATTATGGTCGGACCTATTCCAAAACAGCCATCAGGCAGCGGGACTCGGACACAAGCCGGAGCAGTCCTTACTCTAAGGGAAACCAAGGGAGTAAAAGGAGACTTAAGCAGCGGCCAGATAACTTTTGAAATTCCCAGGTCAATTCGTGACGCCCAAGCGGAAACGTTAGGCCGGGCACAGGTTATCGCTTATTTAAGACAGCAGGGGGTACCCGAGGCGTTAATAAGCAATTACCAAACCGCTAAAATTGATTTCAATCGCCAGGATGATCGTAGATCAATTACCTTTTCCTTTTCCGGCCCCGGCCTTCCGCCCGGGCCGACCGGCACATCGGTCGGGACCGCTGGCACCACCGGCGGACAAATGATCCAACCAGCTGGTTTTTACGCTCCAAACAGTACCCATGAAATAAGTATCAACAGCAATTGCTCGACCATTATGATCGGCAACCAAAGCCATCAATTGACCTATCAAAGAACGGTTGATACCCGCGGTCAGGGAGGGAATGTCCGCCATGAATATAGCGTTGCCGGAAAACCCGGGGTAACCGTCACGGCTTACGCCAGAAGTAATGGAAGATTTGACCTTGTTTACCAGGACAGTAATATCAGAGGCGGGATGGAAGCGCAGATCAGCAGAGCCAGCGATCTGGCCCTGCAACCGGCAACTAGTCAGGCTGGAGGAACGATCTAAACCCACTTTCCTTGAAATTTACAGGTAAACCCCACGAAGAGATAGCGTGGGTATTGCTAACACTATAAGACGATCTCTTCCTCTAATACTGTTGCCGGCCGCCGTCAAGCTGGCCGGGTGCGCTCCGGCGCGTCCACCTATCAGAACAGTGCAACCCGTTCCAACCACAACCGTAATGGCTCCGACCGCGCTCCCTGCTCCACCATCATTTAAATTGCTCCAATACCCTGATCTGGGGACCGCGTTTGATCCCATAATTGCCCAAAGGCCGCGGATCATCGCGGTCGGGGAGATCCATAAAAAAAACTACTCGACTCTGGTCTCCACCGCGTCCCTTTTTGCCAAAGAAGCTCTCCCCAAATTGGTCCAGGCTGGCTACCGGGACTTTGTCGTCGAATTCCTCCCTTCCGGACCAACCGCCGATCATGAGATTCGGCAGTATTTAAATTCCGGCGAGCTTGGGCCCCTGTTATCTAGATGGCTCCATCACCATCCTGATTATTGCGGTTTTATCGGCTTTCTTGAAACCGCCCGCTCACTTCAGCAAAATGGAGCGTCAATAAATATCTATGGATCTAACTATCCGAGTATCGCTGATTTTCTTGCCAATACGCCTGAAGCAAGGGCCGAATATATCAATACCACAACTCAAGCCAGGATCATGTCTTTATATTCTGCCGGCAGAAAAGTCATTTCTTATACCGGTACCCAGCATAATAATATTGAACCGCTCGCCAATGAGGAGATGAGGAGTTTTGGCCAAAATATCAGGCAGATCGTCGGCCTTCAAAACTATCACGAGGTCGACCTTTATCTTGGCCCACTTGTCGCAAACCAAACTGCCTATTACCTCCAGTTAAGCGGATCTAGTTTTTTGGTGCCGGACCGATCGGTTAACGCCCTGTTCTTCCCCGGCCGAACAGTCATGATCACCCCGTTGCCCGCCGCTCCCTTGCTCCCCCTCTCCCCAACCACCTCTCCAACTTGCGATTAAACTTAAAACCCTCTTGACTTTTTTTTTATCAAGGAGCAAAATACTCTCGTAAATTGATCCATAGAAATGGACATAATTTAAGGAGGAGTCTTTATGAATGGAGTGCCACCGGCCGGACGAGGACAAGTTCCGCAACACGGAGCAAGAGCGACCCGGGGAACGATCCAATATTTTAACGCTGACAATCAATCTGTGAGGGGTTTACAAGACCCCGGTGTTCCTTCAAATGTAAAAATAACAATTACCGCGCCGGATGGCTCAATTCGCAGTGGATCGGTTCCATTTAATACGGCAAGGGGCTTAGCCCAAGACCTTGCTAGTCGAGGTTATAATGTTACTGTAAACGAAAAGTTTAATCCATTTGACACACCCGCCTTTGAACCACCCCCACCTGGCCGAGCGCCTGCCAGACAACCAGCAACACAACCTCAACCGCCGGTTCATGAAGCAGGCGCGACGATCGCCCCCACGACATTGACCGCTTTCCCGCAAGCAAATAGTCAAGGAATAACGGCCGCTCTTCGTGATTCCAGCAGGTTAGCTAATCTCGCGACTACCCCAAGACCTCCGCTTAGAGGAGGAGGTGTTAGTGGCAACTGCCCGATATCTTTTCGGATTTTGCCTAACGGCACCGTTGACAGGAATAGTATTCGTGTCAATGCAAATGAACTTCAACCCCCGGCAAAAAGAGCCATGGCAACCAGTGAAATAACCAAGGCGATCAGCGAATTACAATTCGCGCCGTCAGAAAACGCAACTACTGTTCAAGGTCCTTTAAACCTGCGTCGTCAATAATTTGCTTATTATATTTAACAGGAGGATGCTAACATGGAAAAAAATGAGATTGAAATTAATTTTGAGACAATTGACATTATTGGGAAAAATGATTCTTCTGATGAAGGGATAGCAGAAGTTGAGGTTAACACAGAAAAAGGCTCGCTTATTTAGCTGGATTAACTTTTTAATATTAAAGCCCCCGGCCAAAAACCGGGGGCTTTTTTTATCAAAAACCGCAAGTTTTCCCCATAATATTACGATAAATGTATGTACCGGGTTGATGGAGTTTCTTGTAATAAGAGGAGGCAATATTGACCACCCATCCAATAACGAGACAGAACCACACTCAACCAATGCGTCGAGTTGGGGCCACTCAACCGATCAGCGTGTCTCCCGTCAGACAGAACAGGTTTGACCCAATACCCCTGGAGAACTACTCTCTAAATCATGGAGCCAGCTTAAAATTAACTTTTTATCAAGCCGATGGCGGAGAATTGAATTATAG